>JBOGQT010000050.1:0-5431 GCA_050749105.1 Nitrosotalea sp.
TGATGATGAATCTTCATAGTGGCTTCGTCAATATGTGGCTCTAATGCGTCATATGGATATGGCAGAGGCGGAAGCTCGTATTTGCCCATGCTTGAATTTTCAAAATTCCATTTATATCCTAATAGGCTGATGCAAAGTATTAATCACAAACGATGTAACAAATTACTATGAAATTCTCGCAGGTAAAAGAGCCTGATCTGCAAAAGCCTCTCATGATTGCTGCGATGCAAGACATGGGAGACGTGGGAAGCATAGTAATTGATTTTATCAACACTAACATTGATACGACCTTATTTCGCGAGGTTCTTCCGTCATATCCTGCTTATGTGATAGATAATGGCGGATATATTGACCTGCCAGAAGAAAAATGGGAATACAGGTCTGGAAAAGATACCATTGTGTTTGGAGGAGGTTCTGGGCAACCATCATCAACTGAGGAGCTTAACGTCTTGTGCCAAGATGTCATAAACGTGGCTAAAAAATATTCGACAAAATTCATCTACACACTTGGAGGGTTTCATACGACAAAACCAATTGGAAAGGAACCTAAGACCTTTGTCACCACAACATCATTGGAAATGACAGATCAGGTGCGCAAACTTGGAATCGAGACAACACCAGAGGCCTCGATAATTACAGGATTTAATGGTCTTATCTTGGGGTTTGCAAAGATGAATGGAATTCAGGGAATTGGTTTGTATGCCGAACTTAACGAGCCAAAACTTCCGCAGTATAGGTCTGCAAAAAGCATAATCAAGACACTTGAAAAGATGACATATCAAAAACTGGGCGATACCTCGGAGCTGGACGTGATGGCAGACGAGGTAGAGTCTAAGACTGGAGAGCCTGCAGATTAAGCCAGTTTCTTGAAACTAGTTCTATCTCCACATTTTTTGCCATGTTTCGGCAAATTTGTTCATCATGTCACCATATGTCTTGAGCTGATCTAGTCCAGAGTCACTGATTGATTTTTGCCAGTTGTCACCAAATTGCTTGAAAGCATTAGCTCCTGCCTTTGTCATGGTTTTTTGCCAGTTCTCTTGAAACTCTTTCATTGTCTTCTGGCTTGATTCGCTAATTGCTTTTGACATGACCTCGCTGTATTTTTCTTGCACTTCGGTGCCTGTCTTTTGCAGAGTGTCTAAACCCTGTGCCCATTTTTTTAAAAGTTGCGTATACTCGGACCATAATTCGTCCCAATCTTTGGTTTTGCTGTCTTTTGACATGATATTGTATTGTGGCATCATCTGATAAATATGATCTTTAAAAAAGAAGATTCTTTTTTAATTGGGAAGCTGCAGCTGTTATGGTATAATGAAGGATTATGATTTTTCAGGCAAGATAGTACTTGTAACAGGCGGCAGCGGGGGACTGGGAGTTGAAGTAGGACATGCATTTCTAAAAGCAGGCGCATCACTTGTCTTGACATATTTCTCTGACGATTCACTTCCATTGCTGCAAAAAATCTGTCACCTGTCAAAAAATGTCTTTTTGCTTAGGGGAGATTTTAGGAAAGAAGACGATGCAAAAACCCTAGTCTCTGCCATATTGCAGAAGTTTGGCAGGATTGATGTCTTTGCAAATGTTATCGGGGGATACATTGCTGGAAAACCGGTAACAGAGATTGACGAAAAAGAATGGCAAGAGATGATGGACATTAACCTCAAGACCACGTTTCTGCTAAGCAAGCATGTCGTTGCGCAGATGATAAAGCAATCTAGCGGCAAGGTAATCCATGTTGCAGCAAGGCCTGGACTCAAGGGAAGTGGATTTGATGCTGCATATGTTGCATCAAAAAGTGGTGTGGTGCGTCTAGTCGAATCACTGTCAGAAGAAGTCAAGTCCAAAGGAATCAATGTCAACTGTATTCTACCAAGCATTATTGACACTGCTGAAAACAGAGCCGCAATGCCAAAGGCAGATTATACAAAATGGGTCAAGCCATCTGATATTGCAAGAGTAATTTTCTTTTTGGCCTCTGATGATGCAAGCCCAATAAACGGTGCAGCTATCCCAGTCTATGGACTGGCGTAAGTAATACAGATCAGAAAATTGAGATTAGAAACGAATATTGGTTACACACTAGTCTAAAGTTATTATAAATCACAGTCCATTAAAAAAATGAAAATATTTGGAAATCAAATATGTTGAAAGGTCTTTTATTATGGATCTAAATAAAAAAATAATTGACGAGTGGAATGTCAGACATCCAGAATTACCAGAATTTGTAAGTGCGTCTGAGGCAGGACTAGATGAAGTTCTTAGTATGGTGAAAAAAGCAGGAGACAAACTTGAGATCAAAGACCAGATAATAGTAAAGGCAGCTTATCTTTTGGGTGGTTTACCATGGGTGCAAGCATTCAGTGGTGGAAATAAAAGAACTGCAATATTATCTACAACCATATTCTTACGCAGGAATGGATTGAGTATTACCTTTCCAAAAGAAGAACAACGTGATCTAAGGCGACTCCTATTAGAGATACAAGAAGAACGAGGACAGTTACAACAAGGAACAATTGATAAATTAATCTTATATATGCGAAGGAACACAAAACCACTATGACCCAAGATGAATCTCAATTTGTAGAAAATTTCATGAAAGAATATGAACAGCTATTTGAAGATCTTGGAAAAGAAAAAAAAGACTTTTAGGTTTTAGCACCACGTCAACCTATAATATCAATAACAACAAAATATTCTAACAGTTCTGGTTTTTAGACTTACAGTCGATTCTACGTTAGCCTAAAATCTTGTCTGCAGTCTTGTGAACAGCACTATTGTGACAATTGATACTGCAAGAACCATGACAGCAATTGGTCCAAACTCTGGCACTATCTGTGTACCGACAATACTGACCTGTTCTGTAGTTGAAGTGATAGGTATTGTAAGAACTGCCATGCCCTGCTGGTCTGTTTCTGTAAAGTTCCTTGTGAACTGGCCGTCAAGCTGTACTCCAAAGAATGGCGGAGTGATAAGGCCTGTGGGAAGGTTCAGTACTAGATTGCTGCTCTGGTTTGTCTGGCCAACGAGCATCAGGTTAAGTGACTTGTCCTTTACACCAATATTTGCAGAGATGATGTTCTTTATTGATTGGTACTGGACATCAAATGTTGTCTTGCCGTCTCCGGCGTCAGCACCAACATTGTGTATGACTTTGTATCCCGTAGGAGTTTCCTGGACAATTGCATTTCCAGTCATCCATGGATATGTCTTGTCGTAAAAGCTAAATGTTCCAACATCGTATTCTGTAAGTGTATAGGAAAAGTACTGGCCTGGGTTTAGCATGCCGCTATCGAATTTACCATTAGGGCCAGCATCTGGGGTACCAGAGACTACCTCGTGAGGAACCGTATCGCCGTTTCCAAAGTATAGCGTGTCACCGACATATGCCGATGACGAGGGAGGATAAAATGTCAGGTGCTGAGTCTGGTCTGCAGAGCCTGAATGAATGTCAATCTCGATATTTGATGCAAACGAGTTGGACGCAAAAGGAATAAGCAAGACTATGGCTGCAACGGCTAGTGCTATTTTATACACGAAAACAATTCTAGAAATATTGGTTAATAACTTTGGCTATCTAGAAAAATGACCATTTTGTCAAACCATCTCCTGAATTGTACAACCTTGAATTTACTGTGACCAGTTTACCTGCAAGAACATAATTTCAGTATTCTACAATTGGGCAGAAAATCTGTTTGAGGCCTGTATCAACTGTCTAATGTCTTCTCCGCTATGTGCATGAGATATTGCGCCAAGTTTTCCTGGAAGGAAAAATATTCCGTCTTTTGCAATCATTTCAAAGTGATATCTGTGTAATAGCTCGGTATTGCATCTGGCTGCATCTGCGGCATTTCTTATTGTATCTACACCGTTTGCCAAAAAATGCGTCATAAACAACGAGCCCATTCCTGTCATGATTACCTTACCATCAAAGACTTTGCCAATCTCCTTTCTTGCCATCTCTCCAAGACTGCCAATTTTTTTGTATAGTTTAGAGTTTTTCTTGAGGTACTGCAGCATTGCCCTTCCAGATGTCATTGTAATTGGATTTGCAGAAAATGTTCCACCTCCTATGTATGTCCTGTCTGATTTTGGGCGATTACTTGTGTCAGAAATTTTCATCACATCTTCTTTTCCGCAGATTACACCAATTGGAAATCCACCTCCCACGATTTTCCCAAGTGTTACAATATCTGGGTCTAGCTTTATTGAAGGGTACAGACATCCAAACGAAAATCTAAATCCTGTCACAATCTCGTCAAGCAAAAACAATGCATTGTTTCTGTGCACAAATTCTTGTATTCCAGTCAAGTATTCTTTTGTTGCAGGAATGCATCCACCTCCTCCAAGAACGGGCTCTATTATTACGCCAGCAAGGTCGTCTTTTACTGTCTGCAATATCTGGATTGATTTTTCAAGATCATTGTACGGTATGGAAACAATATGTGACTCGTCTGTCAGTCCAAGACTTTCTGGTTGCTCAAAAGGCCAGTTGACTGATTTTAGCAGGTCTGTTGTATAGCCATGCCAGCCCCCATCTATTTTTGCAATTATTTTTTTTCCAGTCTTGGCCCTTGCAGTCCTTACTGCATACATTGTAGCCTCTGTACCTGTGGAAACATAACGAATCTTTTCAGCTACTGGAACCGCATTTTGTATCACCTCTGAAAACAATACTGTCATCTCGTTTACGGTGCCATGCATCCAGCCTGCTGGAAGCTGTTTTTTGACCATGCTTGCAACTGCGGGGGCAGCATGTCCCAAAATAAGGCTCCAATGCCCCATCCAGTAATCGGTATACTTGTTGCCATCAACATCTGAAATGAACTTGCCTTTTGCAGATTTTGTGACAAACGGATAAGGCTTGAAAAATCTTATGTTATGGCTTACTCCGTTGACGTGATACTTTTTTGACTCCTCAAAAATTTTGGCAGATTTTTTTGTTTTTTTCTTGTAAATGTCAACTGCAGAAGGCAACACACCAACTGGGATCGAAGACCAATATTTATGGATCGGAAAAAAATGCAGTTTTCAAGCCAGAAATCTGCATGATTTATATTGTTTCACTTTGATCCCCTTTTTGCATACGTAACAGCAAGGCGGCGCTTGTGATGACATTTGGTATTGTACCATCGCGTGATTTACAGGCCTCCAGTTACGCATACAAGATGTGGGTATGACCTAACGGTTTTATCTGAAGTTTGAAGAAAGTGTGTGTGAATCCACCAAATTCCCAATATAATGTGTGTAAATAATAAAGTCGTACTTCGACAAGGTACTTGAAAAAATTTTCAAGTACCACTAAAACGAATCCGGTTGATCCTGCCGGACCTGATTGCTATCGGATTGGTACTAAGCCATGCGAGTAAGTGTAGCAATACACTGCAGACGGCTCAGTAACACGTGGTCAAGCTAACCTATGGACGTGGAT
>JBOGQT010000051.1:0-7728 GCA_050749105.1 Nitrosotalea sp.
TACAGATAGTTGACCAGAAATCTCAAAATGCCGATAAAATGAGCTCTATTGCGTCAAACTATGTTTTCTTTACAACCATGTATGCAAGTGTTTCTTTTCTTGAGGGAATTGGCAGGGTTTTTGCTTCCAAAAAAATGCAAGGCATTTTTCTTGTAATGGGAGCCGTGGTATTTTCTGCCACCAGTGTTGTCATGTTTACCACAATGCCGATATTTCCTGGAAATATTTCCCTTTGACATAGATTTTCATCATTAGTTACAATAGGCAATAAAGTGGCGGGCCCGGGGGTTCTCTGGGTCACAGGCAATACGGAAACCCGGAATTTTTGTGAAAATATTTTGACATGAAATGTGCAGTAAGCTAATTTGGAGTAGCTACAAAACTCCTATCCCAATTTTTATTTGATCGTATTTTTGAAATGATTAGAGAGTCGTCTTGTTAAATCAATGCAGAGAGATCTATACTCCACATCAGTTTCGATGAAATCAGGTTCTACAACCATCAGACAGAATGACATGAGAAAATTCATCATTTGTTTTCTGTAGTATATTACATCATTAGGTTCAGGAAGTCCGGTCATATCGAATGCATATTCACGCAACCATTTGAAAAATTGCACATGTTCCCCTAATACAATTTTGAATACTTTGTTTGCTCTCTTCTTTGAGAGTTTGAGAGAATCACGAATAAAACTAACTGTTTCCCAATAACTGCCAAACATAGTTTCCATTAGAGATGCTATATTACCAGTTATTATTGGACAGGCAGCGGGGGATTTGAAGACATATTCGGGTAGAATAAAAATGCCTTCTTTTGTCCACATGTATTCAGATGATGCTTCTTGGGTGCACCTATTCAAAACGCCTCGTTTTACTAGAATATCAAGATCTGATTTTGCTATTTTCGTGACAAGACCATATTTTTTACAAAGAGATTCAAGGTCTTGGGTTTTCTGAATTTTTTGTGTATCACTGTATTCTTTTTTTATTGCTTCTAAGAGAGCAATTTGTGTATCACTAAGCATGATTACAGAGCGATTTTCAATCCATCGATCCAATCTATCGGTTTTTGGTGTTTTATATCGTCCAAGATTATCTTTTTCAATAAGGAATCTGATATACTCACTTACACTCATTCCTGATTCTGCCTTTCTTAGGGCAAGGATATCCTTTTGAGAAGGGTCAATTCGAATACTTTCAAGCATTTTAGCCATGCGTGTAATAGGTAAATTCCAGTTTAAAAAGACTGTATTACGATTTGATTAATTGAATAGGAGAATCCTACAAAATTGGATTCCTTCGAAAGTTGATAAAGGTCAAAAACAATGGAAATTAATAAAATCCCCCTTACGAAGATTTTTCAGTATCTTCCTGTAAGATTGGTTGCTTGTCGGATAAACGAGGAGACTCATTTGAAGCGCGTATTGCTCACATATTGAACACTGCAGGTTTTACCATTAAGGCACAACCTCATCGTGTCATATGCGATGGGGTCGATATTGGGGATTTGGATGTTCTAGCAGAAGATCCTAACACCCATGTTGTTATTGGAGTGTCTTGTAAGGAATGGTTTTCCGACACACCGGGCTCTCCTGAATTCAGCCATTTTGTAGAAATGCTCGAATATGAACATCTAAAATACGGGATTTTCGCATCTGCTCAAAGTATTTCTGATGCGGTATTACCACGCCTTGAATTTACAAGAAAACAAAAGGGAATAAACGTCATGCCCCTAGACTATCATCAGATTAAACAGTTAGAAAACTGGATCCATTCCAAACAAGAACTAAACGTAGAAGACCATGTCAGAGCTGGATTAGGTTTATTCTCTACAGATAGATCGACTACCTTAACTGACATCATACAAGCCAGAAAATACTCTAACGCCGGTCGTATCATAAAATGTGAGCAACTTATTCCAATTAATTTCTGGACAGAATCACCTGATTACATAAACAATATGACTCTTTCACCACATGAGGCGATACTTCATTTAGATCCTTATCTCCTATTTACATATTCAGTCCATGTAGAAGCTCGTCATCATCGTACAAAAGAACTACTAAAGGAATTAAGAGATGAAGGTACAATCATAGTTGATGCTGTAAGTGGTAAACCGTTGGAAGAAAATGATCCAAGATATTTGCATATTAAAAATTTTTATTCAAACGCAGAATATAGACAGGAAATCATAGAAAAAGATTTTACAATAAAGAAGAATGAACGAAGAATAAATGTAAACGAGTACATAAAGATGTTAAAAGAAAAAATTGCTTCAAAAAACGTCTTAACTGTTAATTATCTAGAAGGCGAGCAGAATAGAACCGTTATCGGTAAAGCAAAACCAGATGAGGTGAAGAGTCTCCTTTCTCATTTAGTATATGTTCCAACATGGGATGTATCGTTTAAAATTGGTAAGAAATCATACAGGCGAATATATTTTGCTTATAATGGCGAAGCAACTATAGACGAGATGGCACTATGTACACTTTGTAAAAAAAACACAGTATCAATTTGTACGGAATGTGGTTCAACTACTTGTGAAACTCATGAAAGATCATGCCTATCTTGCGAGAAGAGATTATGTGAGAAGTGTGCGAAGATTTGTGTAGATTGCAATACAAGTTTCTGCACAGAGCATAAGCCGCTGCATAGTTGCGGTTTATGCGGATCTATATTATGTAACAAATGTGATAAAGTATCATGTGTAAAATGTAATCTTCTTGTTTGTCACAATCACAGAAAACAGTGTGTAGAATGTTACAATATAACATGTAATAATCACACAATAGAGAACAGATACATGCTAATGACAAAACAATTTTGTGGAAACGAATGCTTTAGCAAATTTGAGAATAGCTACAAGTCTAATGGGTTTGTAGGAAAACTCAAAAAAGCATGGATGAACAAATAATGGTAAATTCAAATAAAATTTTTGAGGGCATAGGCGGTATCGTAGTTGGTTTTGTTTTTGTTTTTTTCATAGGTTTCAAATTTGTAGGTAATAGTGATCAATTTCTGAGCCATGTTGGTTTTGCATTCTTGATAGGTGGTGTCATTGGCTTTGCTCTTGGTATTGTGTTTGTTTATAAGGGAATTAGAGATTAGGTTCGATTCTGTAAGGACTCAGACTCTCACAGGTGTTGACTCGAGACTCTAGTCCTGTAAGATTCGAGTCCTGTGAAACTCGTTACAATATTGGACCGAGGGGTGTCTTGGCTCACACATGACCGAGACAGGATCCATTCTTACACGCAAAATAAGAAGGTGATTTGGGTGAAACCAAAAAACCCTCTTTCCAATTTTTATATTAGAACTAAAGAAGATAGAAAATATTGCATAGTTAAAAGAAATTTTTTAGATATGAAATTATAGGTTATTTCAAATCATTTAGTTGTAAAAAGCCCTTTGCGTTAGCGATAGCATTTTCAATTTTGTCGATATCTGGCTTATTGCCTTCTAATATCCATACACAAAGATCCAGCAATACATGAGTTGGCAAGATGCAAAAGTCTTGTTTCAAAGCATATGACAAATTCTCTCCATCAATTTCACTACGTTCCTTCTTTGATTTGTTCAATTCTTGAAGCCTGAATGTATTTGAAATAAGTATTCCTTTAGATTTTCTACCTGTTTCCAAATGATCGTCAACCCACTGTCCTAGCTGTCTTAAATCTCTGAGTTTGATATTTCCTTCTACACCTTTAACTTCAATTGAACAGAGTTTGTATGATTTATTTCCTTGAAAATCAAATAATAGATCATCTTTACCCGGTGGGCCTTCTCTAACATTTTTTAATCCTAATAATTCTAAGGCTTCCTTTACTACCATTTCTAATTTTTTATCAGTTTCATAAACCAACTGTTTGAACTTATTTTTATTCTTTAGATTTTGAGAGAGTGTGAATATTTCCTGTTGTTTCTGCCTTATTTCTTTCTCTAAATTCAGAATTTGTTTTTCTATTTGTGATATTCCAGGAATTAATATTTTGTCAATCCATTGAGGAGGTTGCGTTTCTTTGTTAATTCCTATAATTTCTAGAATTTTGTTGATAGACTCTTCGGGCGTTTTCAAAGGGGGTAAAATAATAAAACTACCAGAATTTCCTTTTTTAAATTCACCGCCCAAGACATCGTTACTATTACTTGCAATTAGATTAAATTCAGTCATTTGTATCCCATCGACATCATGAAAGTTATTTTTGTTAAATGGGAATCTTGGTAAAGCAAGATCCCATTCAACGATATCATCCACATATTTTTCAAAAATAAATTCATCTGGAAAGATTTTTTTTAGTGTTTTTCCCTTTGGTATTTTTGTAATATAACAACCTACAGGAGACCAAAAGTAATTATTTAAAGAGTAAATTACACTGCCATCTTTTGCTGGGGTATTGCCAAAAATAATTTCGCTTGAAATACAGATAATTAACAAGCCAGTTTCAAATCTTTTTTTAATTTCGGTAAAAATTTTCTTTACATCATATATATTCATTGATGAGATTAATTTTTCACTAAGCAATGTGGTATCAACGATCAAGATATCACAATCTGCAAAACTAGGGATTTCTTTTGGAATCCAATTTATTGATTTCCCAACACCATGTACTTCTGTACCTAAAACCCAAACTCGAGAACGATCTATCTCTTTCATCAGTATTTCTTCATTAATAGGAGTGGTAATAATAAATAAATGAAATTATTTACACATCAAAAAACAAGAAGTAACATGGAATCAGACTCTTACAGGTCTGAACCCAAAGACTCGCGTCCTGTGAGACTCGGACTCACAGATTTGAACCCATGAAAATATTCTTTAGATTTTACTTGGAAAAGACAGACTCGAGTTCCTTTAAACTCTTGATTATGTGGTGACCCATCTTACTGACCTGATAACTCGTCCTAATTGGTCTGGTATCAGTAACGGTTCTATCTAGCAGACCAAGATTTGTTAATCCATTGAGTATTATGGTTACAGAAGCCCTGCTATCGACAATTTTCTTGTCAAGTACGTGTCTCAATACCTCATTGTAATGAACACTCTTTTTTTCATAGACATAGTTGAAGACCTCATAGAATCCCTTTTTAGACATCTTTCTCAAGAATACAAGAAAATCCTGCCTTGTAATGTGACTCAACAGTATTGTGACGCTAGGCTAGACCAAAAATTGTAAGCATAATGCTTGTAATCTAGCACTACATATTGTAGTCTTTATAATAAACTAAGATAATGATAAGAGATCAGATGAACAAATCAAAACTAATCTGCTTATTTGCTATCTTGATGCTGGTTACCATAGTAGAAACATCTCCACATTTAGCTTTTGCAGACTCGGCTACAGTAATAATTAGATGTGGTGCAAGTATCACAGATAGATCTTGTACCACAACAGACTCCTTTAATCCACAGGTTGTAAACATCAACGTTGGAGATACTGTAACTTGGACAAATGCCGATACTGTTGGACACACCGTAACAAGCGGAAGTTCTTCAGATAGCGTAACAGGTACAGTTTTTGATAGCTCACTTATTCTTGCTGGTGGCTCATTCTCATTTACCTTTTCGCAAGCTGGAACCTATAATTATTTTGACATGGTGTATCCATCTATAACAGGTCAAGTGATTGTAAGTCCTTCAACCCAGACTTACGTGCAACCTCAATCAACACCACAACAATCATCAATTCCTCAAACTACAGAAAGTTCGCAATCTCAAACGACAACTATTCCAAGTACAACGGCACCAACTGTTCCAAGTACAGCCATGGCGCCTATTCAATACAGTATTCCATATTGGGTAAAAAATGATGCAAAGTGGTGGAGCGAAGGTCAGATCTCTGATGGCGAATTTGTTAAGGCAATCCAGTATCTAGTTGATAACGGTATTCTCACTCCAAATCAGGCTATGAGCGAAATAAACCAGCTACAGAGTCAGAATCAGGCTATCAGGCAATCTGCTAGTCAGACAACTAATCAAATCAATCAATTACAGCAAGAAAACAATAACCTTCAAACCGAAAATGAAAATCTCAGGTTACAAATGCAACAATATGGCAATAGTGCTCGGCAAACTGCCAATGCATTGGAACAACTCAATTCAACACTTCATGAGTACCTGTCCAAGCCTTATACGATTATTTCAAATGATACTGTAAACTGGTATTTCAGTGATTCAAATGGAAATAGATATTATTGGACCATGCCAATGTCAACATATGATGCTCAGGTACGCGTACCAACATCACTTCTTGTCGGAACCCAGTATCTGACATTCCCAAATGGCACGCGAATGTTGGCACAAGATTATTCACCATTAGCTAAGACAATAGTCAGTAGTCATGGATTTAGAAATGTGATAGACCAAGTTTACAACAATGCAGGAAGCGATGAACAATTCATTTACGAAGTATGGTATATCACCGCAGAGATGACAACATACAACGTAGATATTACTGATAGCAATCTTACGCCATTTGAGGTATTGACTAGAGGCGAGGGAGATTGCAAGGATAAATCCATTCTTATCGCATCAATGTTACGATCATCGGAACATACTGCCAACTGGAAGATATCATTAGAGGAAATGGATATTAACAATCCTACAAATCCGCAGACAATGAATCACATGATAGTATGGGTAGATACCGGTCAGAAAACATATGCAATAGAAGCAACTGCAACACCTGATAACAATGGACTAAATGTTTGGGCTGGAGTTAGTATTTACGGTTGGCAGATACCGGTGTAACCATGGTAACACCCAATGATTTTAGGGGCGCCAGAAAATTCCATTAACATTGCATAAACATCGTCAGATATCATAGTAAACCATCAAAACCTACTGTCTTCTTCAAAATCTGGGTAAAACAAGCATTTTTAGCTCGATTCGTGCGTGAAATAACATGAGGTTATTCTGGAGAAAAGAAAGAGAAAACAAGATAATTCAAGAACAAACTAGGTTTAATCAACGACAAAAGAGGTTCATTCAAGGTCAGATGAGGATGAAATAAGATTCAATGAAGGTCAAACCCGGTCAAAAGAGGATTCTTTGAGATTAAAATGAGGTGAATTGGACTGAGAAGAAGCTATAATGAAGGACAAAGGAAGGTTTGGAATGATACGTAATGGTATCATGAAGCATTGAACAAACAGTTGGGAAGGCATCTAACAGGACACTTGCTGTCAATATACTACAAACTGACGTTTTCTCATAGAATTTGTAACTATGGAGTGCACGACCTTTACGGGACGCATCAATTATACGTAATCATATTCTCCTAGTATCACAGGTCTTTCCTTGCCCAAGAGCTCGAAGATCTTGATAACCTGAAGTCTTGTATCATAGTACATGTGGGAGAGATCAAGTGCAAGTTGTTCTTTCTTGTTTTTTGGGAATCGTGAGTATTTGCCCTTTAGCTCCTTTAATCTAGCTCTCATCTCATCGACAAGCTGTGAGAGATCACTCAGATGCACCTTCACAGGATGGTCAGGAAAACCAAGAGGAATGCTATAGTGCTTGCGGTTTTTGATACTTTGTACATTGATCATCTTGCGCTCAATGAAGTCTTTGATAATGTGTTCAAATGTCTTGGTTGCCATGTGACGAGGTACGATCAGTCTCTTTAGTCCATTGTGATGTATGTCTGGATGTGAGCGGATCGTTCTGATAATCACATTCTCCCTTTTCCTTGAGCCATCAATTGTTTTCGTTTCTGGTCGCCCTGTCAAT
>JBOGQT010000052.1:0-12659 GCA_050749105.1 Nitrosotalea sp.
CGGCAGAAATGTCCCAGTACAACAACTACTTTGCAGGTCCTCAGGTAATCCAAGTAATAGTCTCTGATCCAAACATAAACAGATTGGACCAGGCCTATGGTGAACCTGTAGTAACTGTAAGTGGTAAAAGACTGAGAATGTTTCAGGGTACAGACGGTAACTGGTATGGATACTTCGCCGATAGAAATCAAGCTGAATTGGCAGGCAAGACCGCACCACTCGGTGGACAAGGTCTTAACTTTGGATTCTTCTGCAGCTCAGATTCCTCAGTATCATTTTTGAGGACAGGTCTGTCCTTTACTGATACAAAGGGATTCACAATTGCAAGAAACCCGTTTAACTCGGGTAACGGAACCACTACATATTCTAGCGCTCAGACCTCTGCTGCATCTCCATTTGAATCAGGTTTCCCAAGTCCGGGCTCCCTTTCAAATACATGCAGTCTTACTTCAATAACAACACCTCCTTCATTAGGAGTAACCACTGAGCACGTGATCAGAGAAAACAAGACTCTGAACACCAACCCAAGTGGCTACCTTGCTACAGCAGCACTACAAGATGCATGGCCAATCATACAGCTATACGATTTCTCCGGTATTCCACAATCAGTAGTAGTTGATTATCAAGCAGCAGGTGGAGACCAAACGGTCAACCTGACTTTTGATAGAATTCCAAGCAACCTGATCTCCGTTACTCCAGATAGAACAGCTTATCCAGAGAACGGTGCAGTGTTCTTGACAATGAACGATCCACAGCTCAATGTTGACCCAACAGAAGATGATGTTTGGACATGGGGTGCAAACACCACCAATTCAACTGTCTTCTACCAAGCCTGGGATAGAAACGGTATCGCACAAGCAGATACCGCGACTGACACAGGTACATCAGGAAATCGTATGCTAAATGCACCAGCTGGTTCATTTGCAATGCAAAACCTGGCGGGCAACTTGACTAGCTTCAACTTCAACCACAACGGTTTATTCACATTCGCTCCAGGCGCACAGAACGTAGTTGACTTCCAAACCTTTGGAAGAGACAAGCTAGTCTGTAATACCGGCCCATCAAAGGGATGTGACACCACAACAAGAGGTCTTCCATCACAAGTCCAAGACGCAGGTTTCCACCTGAGTAAAGGATCTGAGATGGTCACTTTTGCTGAACAAGGTGGTGTAAACACCGGTGTCTTTGGAAATTGGGACGGTTCTAGAGTTCCAGCTATTGTAATGTTAAACCCATCTGAGGAGAAGGGCTTTGGCGCATATACTGCACAAAACTCAATCCGAGGCCAGTCTGCATCTTTCAAGTATAATGAAATATCTGGAAGCATCGTAGGCGGCTTTGCATTTGGCTCCGTTACAATGACTGCAACCAATGGAACATGGGCGTCAGGTACAAGAATTCCAGTCACACTAACTGATATGGATGAGAACAAGAACAGCAAGATTACCGAATTCCTTAACGTTTACAATCCTGTAGTCGATAGGGTCACAGCAATGAAGATTGGATCTCCATTCTCATTGGACAGTCATAGTCCAGCATCTCCTTCGGAGAATGCATCTATCACTGGTGGTCCATTAACTATAGCTGCGTTTAACAAAACAAGCGGCCTTGCTAAAATAACCAGTATCAGTACAAGTTTGAAAAACGCAACATCAAGCAATATTGCAGTCGATGAGACATTTAGCTCACGACCAGTATTCCAGTTCACCAACGATACAATAGTGAATTCATTCAATCGTCTCAATGTAGCCAACGGCGCAGCCTTGGTCATTGATACAAAGACGACAATGCAGACATTGTTGAACACAATAAACAACCCAGTAGGTTCCGGAGCCACTAACCCGAACAAGTTTAGAGGATTTGATTTCTTAAACTATGATCTCAGATCCTTTAGCTCATTGAACGGTGCAAACGGTTCGTCAATCACTGGGCTGAACATCTATTTGGCTGCATCCTCGGGCTCCATTTCATCAAATGGTGCAACCGTGGGTTCACCACAAGGTGCTACGTTGGCTGACAATGGTGCAAATATAGAATTGATCTCTCTAGCTAACGTAACATCACTACAAGGATTTGTTAACCTCAACGGCACACAAATTACGCCTGGCGGAAACGCTCCGGCAGTAAGCCAACAGGTTCTAACAAACATCTTCAACAGGGTTCCCTCAACAGATAACATTGGTATCATATACCAATTTGTAACATCTGGTGGCGGTGAAACCACGATATCAGCAGCAGGACAGCCAGTAATTACTGACTTTTTCTCTGTTGGTATCTTAGGTGATGGTACTACAAACGCTCAGAGAATCAATAATGCCGTCTACAGATGGGAGCTTCAAGAGTCCGGTGATAACACCGGCGTGTTTACTGGCACAACCCAGTATACCATGCTCAACCAGCTATCCATCTTTGATCCGGCAACATATGCAAACTTGAGAACTATCAACCACGATGTTCTATTCGTAGCCATACAAGATATGCTCCAGTCTGAGGCAAGAGCACCACAAGCAACCTATCTAGATTTAGGTGCTGACGGTGTTAACACACAGGTATCCGCACAACAGGATATCCCAACCAATTCTGGAACCGTATCATTTGACCAAAAGACATACAAGGTAGGAGACACAGTAACAGTAACAGTTACAGACCCAGATCTTAATACCAACAACGACCTCGTTGTGATTTATACAGCAGTTACGCCAACAACTCCATTGAGTACTGCACAAGACCCAGCAACCGATACAATCGGTCTTAAGGGACTTGGAACGTACTCCGATGGCTCTGCATTTGGCAGACTGCTTGATATCCAATTTGGTCAAGGTGATGACAGATGGACTGATGCAAACATTCCAAATGTTAATCCAAACACCTCACAGTGCTTCACTTCTGAAAGTAACGGCGCTACAGCAGAAGCATTTGCATCTAGCTTCTCAGCAACAGGATTCTCACTAGTTGAGACTGCTGCAGGTTCAGGCATCTTTACTGGTACCTTCGAGGTTCCAGACCAAATATGCCAGAGCGGCAAGATAGTCGCTGTTAACGGCCAGAACATCAAGGTCAACTATGTTGACTTTAGAGATGAATCAGGCAAATTAGTAGAAGTATCTGACAATGCTGGTATTAGAGGTAACACGGGTTCCGTAAAACTTGACAAGTCTGTCTATCCAGTACCATTTGGTGCTGTGGGTCAAGCAAGTGGCCAAGCCAACTTCAACCCAGCGACAGCATTGACAGCGTCAAGCATTAACGGTGTATTCCCACTTCACAGAGATCTTAGCGGTTCTGGAATCGAGCCAACATCTGGAAGTACAGTCTATGCACTTCCAGCTGGTTCAGTCATTGTACACGCAAGAGTCAATGACCCAGACTATACATTGGCAGCTACAGGTACCAACTTTATCGCAGCAGGTGTGTTCTATTCGAACAGCCATACTAGCGTATTCAATGGTCCAGTAGCATTCCAGGTATCACGACAAGGTCAATCAGTACTTTTGGCAACAGCTGGTGGTCCAGTTAAACACATAGGTAAGATACTTAATTTGGCTAACTCACAGTTACCAACTAAGAATTCTACACTGTTTGGCTTGGTCCCAGACCTCGGTCCAATGACTGAAATTTCACCAGGTGCTGGAATATTCCAAGCAGACTTGCCAATAGAGCTGACTGACGGTCCACAAGGTTCCGACTGCCCAGCAGTTGACAACTGGGACTCGTCAATCAGTACTGGTACCCTCGGCTTTGGTGCTATTGGCACAAGATTTGCCAATACAACACTAGCCACTGGAGACAACGGATACTGTGTAAGACAGGGTGATGTACTCACTGTAACATATTATGATACAAGTGACGCATCAGGTAACCCACAAACTGTTACAGATTCCGCAACATTTGACTTAAGAAACGGTGTACTACAATCTGACAAGTCTGTCTACATCATAGGTTCAGACATGATCCTAACACTTGTAGAACCAGACTTTAACCTAGACTCACAGACTGCTGAGACATTACCACTTGACCTAGTCGAGTGGGATTCGCATGCATACAAGGGTACAATGGGTCCATTGGCTGACGCAAAAACCACTGGAGTCTTTGAAGCCTTTGATGCAAAGCCCTCAACATTTGTAGAGACTGGTAAAGACACAGGCATCTTCCAATCAGTGATAAAGATTCCAGAACAACTCGGAACCACACTACTTGAAAGAGGCGAACAGATCAACCTAGAATATACTGACTGGGGTCCAGCAGGTTCCAAGACAGTAGGTGCAAACAGCCAAGACATTGAGCTGACAATTTACACCTCCAACTTTGGAGCAACAGTTGAACTTGACCAGAAGGTATACACCTGGACTGATCGTGTCTACATGACAGTTGTAGCACCAGATCACAACTTTGATCCAAACCTGATTGATACCATCGGAAAGACTGACGAAGACCAGGTAATTGTCTCCACAAGAGGCAACCAGATCTTCTACCAGCTATCCGAGACTGGTGTTGACACAGGTATCTTCACTGGCTATGTCATCTTAACAGGCGACCCCAACCTCAAAGGAACGGGCGGTGTTGATGGCGAAGGCACACAGCCAACAGGACTTATCGGCACAGGAGCCGCAAATTCATGCAATAGTGTATCGAATGCTTGTGGTCCAACCGATGGATTCCTGCCAGCAGAAGACTCTGATGGTGTATCAGTATCGTTTGAGTTTACAAGAGACCAAACAGTTACTGGTTCAGCACTAATCAGATGGAACATTGGTGAAGTCTCATGGTTGCAGTCAAGCTACCCAGCTAACGGTCAAGGAGTATTGCAAATAGTAGACCCAGATATGAATCTCAATCCAAAGGCAGTCGATAAATTCGACACCAACGTGTGGTCTGACTCTGATTCAGGTGGTATCAAACTCACCATGACAGAGACTGGCCAGGATACCGGTATCTTCCAAGGTACGGTATACTTTACAACCAACTTCCAGTCATCTGGTAACAGGTTGCACGTTTCAGAAGGCGATACGGTAACTGGCGAGTACGATGATAGAACATTGCCTCCGCCATACACAACGTCTGATGACTTGCGCTTGACAGCAACAACATTCATTGGCACAGTTGTCCCACCGCTCGAAAGAGCACCGGCCAGCAACCCAAGAATCGTTGACAGCTTCGGCAACGCAATCAATGGAACCGTAAAGACAGGTCAGCAGATCCAAGTGACTGCTGATTTGGCTAACGGACAATCCACAGACCAGCCCTTTGCATACCTTGTACAAATACAAGATGGCAACGGCGTGACTGTATCACTGTCATGGATCACAGGTACACTATCTGCAGGTCAATCACTCAACCCGGCACAGTCTTGGACTCCATCAGCAGCTGGCACATACACTGCTCAAATCTTTGTATGGCAGAGCATTGATAATCCAAACGCACTGAGCCCACCGTTGAGCACGACTATAACAGTACAGTAGACTAGAGAAACCAAAGAAACAACTAACTTTCCCCTTTTTCCTTTTTCTGACATACTCCCAACGCTAAAGCGTTAGGGGTTCCATGGTTTTCCGCATTTTGGAAATTGCCACTTGTGGGGTATCAGTGCTCCCCTTGGATGCATCACTTTCTGCATCCAACCGACTCATGTCTTGCATCTTTGGCACTATACGTACCTGCGGTACAATGGCACAATGCGATACCGGTTTTCCAATATTAAATGCCGCATTGACGTCCGCATGGTCTGCGTGTCTACATCTGACACATTGAAATTTCTTCCCAACACGGTCACCTAGAGACCCGCATCTTGAACATGTTTTTGATGTATATGCAGGTGCGACATGAGAGACCTCTATTCCCTGCTTTCTGGCCTTGTACTGGACAAACTGTTGTAGCTGGTAGTACGACCAGGAGTTAAGGGAATATCTAAAGGAACGATGATGTTTTTTGTTTTTTCTGATGTTTTTTAATTTTTCAAATCTTATACCGGCTTGTTCTGATACTGCGATACCTACAAGTTTTTTTGATATTTTATGATTGAGGTTTCTCAAAATGTTTGACTCTCGACGTTTTATTCCGGCAAGCATTGAATATTTTCCCTGCTTTTGCAGCATCTTTCTGATATTTTTGTATTTGTTACGTATGTGCAATGCACCTGCTCCAAGCTTGTGTACCTTTCCTGTATGCGGAATGGCCGCAACTGCAACATGTCCTGTTGTATTGCAATCAACGCCGATGAATTTTTCAGATGTAGTAGTGAGTTTTTCTTGCACATCTACAGAACAAGATGCATATTCTGGGCCTAATTCTACCTGACGTATTTTTAAAAACTCTGGCATGTGGGAACAATCAAGGTCTAGTTTCAGGGATGAGATGTATGCAGTTTTTGTATCCGGGTCGAATTTCACACCTACTCTTGGAATGGTCAGTTTCACAGATTTTGCAATCTTGATGCCTCTTCGAGAATATTTTCTCAGTATCTGGTTTGCGATTACAGATTTCAATCCTATGTGTCTAACATCTTTTGATGTTCTTGACTTGGTCCTGATTGCATATGTGGCAACCTGTCTGGCTTTACGCAGTTCATCTGAAAAATTTCTGCCGTGTTTTACTTTGTATGTCAGTATCACGGCATACCTACCTCTGATCCTCAATGTATTTTTTTACAATGTCTAGCGTCACTGCGCCAACCGATGAGATGAATTTAGATGGCGACCATAGTGGTTTTCTAAAAACTCCAAACTCTTTACTTGATACATATGATGTATACCCCTTGATCTTGTTTATTATGCCTACGATGTCATCTTGTGGACTGGCATCAAGCAATAAATGCACGCTGACTGGCATCACCTCCATTTCAATTATAGAATACTTGTATTGTTGTTTTTCCAAAATCAACTCTTTTAACCTGTCCGCAGTTTTTCCAATCAAGATTTTTCTACGAAATTTTGGACAAAAGATGACATGATATTTGCAGCTATAAACAAGATGATTATGTGTCTGATACTTCAACAATGATGAAATGCGTACTGAAACAATTAACTCTTCCCGGCGATTCATCCCAACCCTAAAGTGTGTGGGCTTTCTCGCCGTCAATTAGTAAACGATCTCGACTGGCCTAATGCAACCAGTTGTAATGGTGAAGTAAGCTCTACAAGTTTGGTAGGGCGGGGTGCAGTAGGTTTTGGCATCCTAGAGGGCTTCCAGATGAATCGATGAAGGGGAACTCGGATAACTTAAAGCCGATAATCCTTGGAGTGGATGGAAGTAAGCTGCAAACTCAGAAATGATATTGTGTATCATCAGCCGACTTGTAGCAGAACCAAACTATTTTAGAAAGTGAAAAATCTAAAAAACAACAACGATCTCTGGCAATCTTCAAAACGCTTAAATAGATTGTGGAGCAAACGTCAAAACAGCAAATGAAAACTACTATCATTGCTATTTCAATTATAACGTTAGTTGCACTGGCTCTGGTTCCGCAGATCCACTTTGCGTATGCCCAGCTTGCACAGCAAACCTCTGCAAAGCAGTACATCAACATGAGGGCAGACGTATGGAACTTGTTCTTTAGAATGACTACAGCAGCATTTACTGTCGGTGCCGTTGTCTCAGGTACAATGATCTGGCTTTGCTGGAGATTTCGAGAATCAAATCCAAAGAACAAGGCTCCTACCAAGTGGGAACATCTTGATGACCCGACATCTGGCAGCTATGAGGACGAGGGACATTAGATGGGTCACGATACAGCTGAATGGGTATTTGTTGGCGTAGTAATTGCGATTTTATGTTATGTCGGTGTCGATTCTTGGTTGGTTGAAAAAGAAGTTGAAGATGTTCCAGCAAATGCCGAAATAATAAAGGTGACAGGCCAGCAATGGTACTGGAGCTTTGAGCATGCAGACGGCACCAAGGAGATAAGCACATTGCATGTACAAAAGGGACATGCGTACTTGTTTGAGATCTCTTCAAGGGATGTCATGCACTCGTTTAATATTCCAGACTGGGTGGTCTTTGAAGATGCGGTTCCAGGACACATAAACCATGCATGGTTTGCACCAGATCAAGTAGGGACTTATCCAATCCAATGTAGGGAATATTGCGGTTTATTGCATTATAACATGAGGGGCTCGCTCATAGTGGAGGATAACGGAACTTGAAAATAATCAAAAACATTTTATGTATATTGGAGATAGTTGAGGTAGCGGCATGGTACTAGAACTTCAAAAGCCTCGTCCAATATGGCAAATAATGTTTTCAACACACCACACTGATGTAGGTTACCTCTATCTCATATTTGGTATCACGTTCTTATTCATGGGCGGTGTATTGGCAATGATAATCAGAACACACCTGTTCTTCCCAGGTCAAGGCGTTCTAGTATCAGACTCGGCGACATATAACAGAATATTTACAGTTCACGGTCTTACAATGCTCTTCCTGTTTGCCCTTCCAGTTGCAAACGGTATTGGCAACATTCTGGTTCCAATAATGGTAAGATACAAAGATATGGCTTATCCAAAACTAAATGCAATCGCATTCTGGATGAATCCTGTCGGTGCTGCACTGCTCTGGCTTGGATTTGCAGATGTCAGTTGGGTCTCTTATGCTCCGTATTCCATAATTAGAGCACCGGGACCTGCTGCAGACATGTTCATATTTGGTATGAAAATTCTCGGTATATCCTCAATCCTGTCCTCGATTAACTTTGTTGTAACAATTCTAAAATGCAAACACCCAGACCTTCCATTAAGAAGAGTCCCATTGTTTGCATGGTCAATGCTTACAGTTTCCTTGATGACAATAGTTGCAATGCCAACCTATACAGCGGCACTTATCATGATGCTAACAGACAGACTTGGACTTTCAGGATTCTTCAATCCATTTGCAGGCGGAGACCCGATTGCGTATCTGCACCTGTTCTGGTTCACGTTCCATCCTGAGGTATACATCTTTTTGTTACCTGCAATAGGAATGATGTATGAAATTATCCCACGGTTTTCAAGAAAGCCGCTATACAGTCAGGCTTCTGGTGTATTTGCATTTGTAATGCTTGGTATCATAGGCTTTGCCTCTTGGGGACATCACATGTACTCAACTGGAATGGACTTTACAACCAAAGTAGTATTCATGATTGGTACTCTAGCTGCAGTTCCTGCATCGGGAATGCACGTCTTTAACTTCCTTGCAACAATGTGGGGAGGCAGAATCAAATTTGCAGCTCCTATGAAATTTGCAATCGGTGGAATCGCATTATTCTTCTCTGCAGGCGCTGGTGGTGTGCTAAACTCTGCAATGCCACTGGACTTTATCACACACGGAACCTACTGGGTCGTAGGCCACATGCACTTGTTCCTTATAGGAACAATCGGATTTGGATTCGTAGGAATGATATACTACATGTTCCCATTCATCACAGGAAGAATGTACAGCGAAAAGTGGGCCAGTGCTCACTTTGTTCTAATGTTCTGGGGAAGTGTACAGATGCTCTATACACAGCACTTGCTTGGTCTTGAAGGAATGCCAAGAAGAGTCTATGATTATCCAGCACAATTTACATCATGGACACAGCTAAACCAGATTGCAACAATTGGAGGATGGATAATTGGAGTAAGCTTTGCAATATTCTTGGCCTTGTTGATCTACTCTTCTGCAAAAGGCAAGCCAGCAAACATGGACGATCCGTGGGGAATTGGCGGCAAGTATTACTATCCTGTAGCGGCAAAGAATCCACACGGCGGCCACTCGGGATATTGATATGAGTCACAATGAGAATGATGCACCAATCTATAGGACAACCCCTAGAAGATTAGGAAAGATGCTTGCCATAATTATTGGAATTCAGATAGTAGGAGGCCTTATATTTTTTGGAAATTATGATTATTGGAATTCATACTTACCTACTGCAGGAAAGATTCAAGAACAACAGATGGAACAGGCGGCAGCAGCTACAAGTTCAACCTCCGGTCCTTCATCAACACAAGGAACATTTACCGGAAAAGAGATTGATGAATCGCTAAAATTTGTAGAATCACCTGACTTTTCAAAGTATGGCTTTGACGCGCCAATAGGTTCTCCAGGAGCTAATCCGCAGATTAACGCAAGTGTTGGCGATAAGATTGTATTTTCTGTAACAAACGGAGGCAAGTCATTTCACGCATTTGCAATTACCGCATCAACAAGCGGTCCGGGACCGGCAATTGATGGTACAACGATTGGAACTGCCGATAGCCCAATGAAGCCAGGACAAAGTGGTACTGTTACATTTATTCCAGGATCCTCAGGAACTTACTATTACATCTGTGCAGTGCCAGGACATCGCGAACTTGGTATGAACGGCAAGATAGTTGTAGGTGGTGGAAACGGATCATCCAGCAGCATTCCAGTAGGAACTGGCGGTACTGCAGCACCAAATGGACAAAAAGAATCCTACTCGCTTAGTTTTCAAGTCAGCCCCGACTTTTCAAAATATGGCTTTAACGGAACAGGCGGCACGGGAACAAACCCAGACATTACAGTACACTCTGGTGATACCGTCACAATTAACGTCACCAACCCAAGCAAGGTATTTCATGCATTTGGTATAGTAACAGATCCTAACGACCCAAGCGGAATTGTTTGGAACGCTTCATACAAGACAGCAGATAGCCCAATGAAGCCAGGAGATTCTGGCACTGTAACATTTGTTGCAGGAACTCCAGGATTGTATCATTATATCTGTACTGTCCCAGGACATGCAGCACTTGGAATGAACGGTAACTTTATAGTCGAAAAATAAATGTATTTCAAGTATCTTGCACTTGCTTCTCTAGTAATTTTATACATACTGATGTTCATCGGAGGATATCTTGAATCCAGTGGGCAGGGTCTGGCATGCCCGCAATGGCCACTGTGTCCCAGTGGATTTTTGCCTTCTGCACAATATCTCACAGAATGGATTCACAGATTGATTGCAGCAATAACTGGTGTTATGATAATTGCTACAGCAGTAGGTAGCTGGAAAGTTGCTGGCTCGCACAAAAAGATCAGAATCACAGGAACACTTGCAGGAGTTTTTGCCATGTCACAAATCGCACTTGGAGCCATTGTAATCAACACACAACTCAAAGCAACAATCGTTGCAATCCACAACGGCATTGGGATCTTGCTTTTTGCAATGACTCTGCTTACGGCAATCTATGCATTCAGGCTGTCTCAAGGCCAGACAATAAAGACTAATGCTTAGGTTTTACTTTTCTTCTTGATATTACTATCCATCCAATCAAGACAAAACATGCCATGCCTCCTGCCGAGATGATATACTGGAATATCGGACCAAATATGCTAAGCACGCTTATGTTGTAAACAAACGTCAAGGGCTGGCCTCCCGGACCTACATCATAGAGGTCAACATACACCACATGGTTTCCAGACTCGTGAAACTCGTAACTGGTGGACCACTCTCCACCCTTAAAGTCTTGCACTGGAATTGTCTGTACCAGTTCGTTGTTATAATAAATTCTAACTCCCATCCTAAAGTGGTCGACCTCGCTTAGCTTGGTGTTAAACGAGTTGAGCAGATTGGAGGCTGATTCATAATTTAAAACTCGAAAGCTTAACTTGAAGGGTTGATTTGCAGCCGGGATCTCAGGGTCTGTTGCAACCTGTACCTCGTAATTTCCTATCGACTCATCGCCAGAGTTTAGATTTTCATGCGCACTTGCATAGTGGATCATGGGGGAGAGAACCAATACCAAAACAGGTATGGCAACTAGAAACCGAAGACCAATCATTTCATTATACTGCGCTATTCTACAATATAATGCTAGGTTACTTTTCCAAGTGCAACGATCTCTGACAATTAGCAAAAGCTTTAAATCAAGTTTGAAAAGATTGCCACCTATATGACCACTGTTAGCAAGTCAATAGATATCAAAGAAAAGACCGTGAATGTTTTTACATACTTTGCAAGGCCAGAGCATATTTCTGACCAGTTCGAAGAACGTGTAGGGATGACCGTAGTTCCTATGGATGTAAAAGCAGGAATGGGTGTAGGTACAACCTTTAGAGTAATAGGTGACTTTGATGGCAAGAGACTAGAGTGGGACTGTGAGACAACTGAGTTTATACCAGAACAAAGAATTGCCGCTAAAATGATCAAGGGACCTTTCAAGGCCTGGAACATTGCAGTAGAGTTCAAGGAACTTGGCGAGAAATCAACCCGTGTCACCATGACAGTAAACTATGAAATGTCATTTGGTCCTCTGGGAGGAATTCTCAACAAGATCAAGTTTGCAAAAATTGCTGAAAAGGGAATGGAGACAGCTCTGTACAAAGTCAGAGGACTGCTTGAGGGCAACGGCTCAATTCCTGTATACATCACACTTGATGCATACAGAAAACTCTTGGAAGAAAAAGAGAAGATGAATAATGCTCCAGTTTCAACAGTATTGACAAAAATACTTGAAAAGTATTCTCAAATCGAGACAGTCAAAAACTAAATTATTTTATTTTTCGAATTGATTTAAAGGTACTATCGTAGATAATTATGATATACTTGTAATTTGGAAATATCCGTTTAAATAACGATCTTGGCGTCTGCTATTTTGCGGGTCTATGGCTCAGCCAGGTAGAGCGAGGGACTCTTATGATCTTTCCAGAGAAATCCCTATGTCGTGGGTTCAAATCCCACTAGACCCGCT
>JBOGQT010000053.1:0-10598 GCA_050749105.1 Nitrosotalea sp.
CCATACTGGTAGAGCCTACAAAGGGCTTTGACGAAAGGCAAATTGCGTTTGTTGACCTGAACATGAAAAAGACCAGGTGTGGCCTAGTAGAGTTTCTTGAGACCAAGAACTAGATTCTATTTTTAACACATTTTTTTGGACTAGTGGTTCAGAATTAAAAAGACACTGGGAGAGAGATCTTGTGAATCAGTTTAACACCATTACTTTAAAAAATCAGAGACAAGTTTTTGAAATTCTGAATCTGGCAGCTCTTTTCTTTTTTGAGCAAGCATGGCAGCAGCATCACCTACAGTGTATCTTAGACTAGGATTTGGTGCATTAATTGCATCTAGTATCACTTCAGCAACCTTACTTGGTGGGCTTCCATTTTTTACAAATGAGTTCAGGGAACTTTCTAGTTTCTGCATTGTATTGTAATATGCCGAACTTGAATCTCGGCTTTTTTGTGCCACTATCATACCAGTGTCAAAATTGGTTTTAATCGGACCTGGTTCTATAATGACAACTTTTATTCCAAATGGTTCAAGATCATATGCAATAGATTCACTCAGACCTTCAACTGCAAATTTTGTACCAATGTATGGTGACGACAATGGGAATGCCATTTTTCCACCTATGGAGCTAATATTTACAATAATCCCGCTTTTTTGCTCCCTCATAATAGGTAAAACTGCTTGGGTTACTCTTATGAGACCAAAGACGTTTGTTTCATATTGTGCTTTTATCTCACTCATTGATAGGTCCTCAAGAGAACCCATTAGACCATATCCTGCGTTATTTACTAGTACATCAATTCTTCCTGCATCAGACTTGATGGTTCGAATCGCGTCATTTACAGACTTTTCATCTGTGACATCCAGTTTTATGGTGTGTATTGAAAGTTTTTCTCTGTTTGCTACATCTGAAATAGTTTTTCCCTTTTCTAAATTTCTCATGGTTGCATATGTGCGAAAACCATTTCTTGCAAGTGCAAGCGCAGTTTCATATCCTATTCCACTTGAGCTGCCAGTAACAACAGCAACTTTTTGATTTGTCATTTTTAGATATCCACTATACAGCTGTAATCCATATAAATTAGAAAGTGAACACGTGGAAAGTAGATTAACTTTTAGTTAGTCTGTTAAAAATCCGTTATGATTTATTCTAGCGGCTATATCTAATACCGTTCTCCTCAAGGTGTAGAGGAATTTGGATTGACTTTCCGTTTCTGTTAATTGTGATTGTGATATCATCACCCACATGTTTTTTACGAATATATGCAGATATTTGAGAGGGATCTTCTACCTGATTTCCGTCTATTTTTTCTATAATGTCTCCCTTTCTTACGCCAGCATTGTCAGCAGGGCTAAACGGCTCTACCTGAACTACTAGTGAACCATCGCTTACAGGTAATCTATAATATCTTGCCAAGCTGCGAGTAACTCTCATCGATGTAATCCCAATCCACGGTCTTTTGACTTGGCCTTTCTCTATTAGTTCGTCCAAGATCTCCTTTGCAGTATTGATCGGAACGGCAAATCCTATTCCTTGTGCATAAGGCATGTTTGCAGTATTGATTGCAACTACCTCACCTGTCGTATTTACTAACGGTCCACCAGAATTTCCAGGATTTATCGCGGCGTCTGTCTGGATAAGCTCTAGTGTTCCATTTTCTGTATTGATGCTCCTGTTAAGTGAGCTGATAATCCCCGATGTTACAGTTGGGCCTCCTGTCAGACCAAATGGATTTCCTACCGCAAGTACTATCTGACCTACTTTGAGTTTTCCTGAATTGCCAAGGTTGGCAACTGGAATCTCTTCCTTTGTTTCTATTTTAATTACCGCCAAATCGGTTGGTGGATCGACTCCAACAACTTTTCCGTTGAAGATTCTGCCATCAGATAATGTTACCCGTAGTCTTTGTGCATCATCTATTACGTGGTAGTTTGTTAGTACATAGCCATCCTTGTTGATTATCACCCCAGAACCAACACCCTGCATTGGAAATACCCTAAACAGCTGATCCTGAATCATTCTCACACTTGCAATGTTTACAACACTCTTGTTTACTTTCTCTACAGCTTCAACTAGGATCTCTTCTATTCCGGGTATCATTTGGTTTGAGCCTCCGCATTAGATTGTTTGGGAAATTTTTGTGATTCCATGTGTTACATATAGAAAAATCAAGTATATTTTGACCATCTAAGGAAAAAACCGGTCACAGGATAAGCGATCTCAAGCGTGCCTCTTTTGTTAATATTGCAAACAATGCACTAGCAAATTGATGTGACCAACTTGTTCAATTCACAGTCAACTAATATCTTTGATTTCATATTATTATCAAGGAGTGATAAGAAAAATTTGAAATTCTATATTGAATTTGAACCATGCAAAGAATGCAAAGAAATGATCAGGGAATTGAATGAACGCTCAGACTATACGCAGGCACATGAAGATTCTAAAAAATTTTTACGACATATAACATACAATCATGATGAGATATTGCAAGCAATAGTCAAAGATTTCCCAAAGGAAGCAAAAAAGGAAGACTTTCCTTGGTTTAAATAAAATCTCTAAACTAATCTCTCCACATTCCCAATCCTACAAGATTCATAACAATACTGTCTTACTAATAGGATTTAGTGGATCCTGTAGGATCCAGTCATCAGACAGGCATAATTCCAGTCCCAATCTATTGCATATGCAGGATTTCTTTTGCTTTGTTAACAAAGACTTCTGCCTTGTCTACAAGGTTTTTCCCTTGCTTTTCAGATATGGAACCTGTCCTATCATACATGGACTCATTTCTTCTCAATCAGGCCTTGCCGGTAGTGCGTTGATAACAAACAAGTACAATCCGTCGATTTGTATCATGCACTAGACAACGACAGCATTGCAGTGAGGCAGTTTCAATCCAATATAGATACACAGTTCCTTGAAGGTTCTGCTTTTGTTCTTTGTTGAACCGTAGTTTTTATAAATAAGACAGTAAATTTCTATCGTATTTTTTCAGCAGGGACCAGACAAGAACATGGTATTTTCTTGCCCAATTACGGTGGTATCTTGAAGAGAGCCTGGAATCACATCAAGCCGGAATTGTTTGCTGATTGAATAAAAATTGTCGTCATCTCCGTTGAATTTTGCAAAAATGTTGTATGTGCTTTCACTAATTCCCTTTGGCATGACCTTCCAAACTACAGAAAAATATCCATTACTGTCAGTTGTGGCACTGGTCAGTATTCTTGTGCAATCATAAGGCGAATCGTATTCTATCCAGATAGTCCTGTTGGGTAGCGGTGTATTGTCATCTGATGCAAAGAGTTTGCCTGAAAAAGTAAGTAGATATCCTTGCTCAAGAGTTCTTGGAATCGGTTCTAATACAAGGGTTGTGTGGTGTATCACATAATACTGTGCAAAAGAGATCGGCATAAAAAAAGATGTTACAATTGCAAGGCCAATCAAACCTACAATGAAACCATTCCTCATCTCTCATCTATGAATTACTCCATGTGACTTAAAAAGAGGTAGAATGCATCGCATTTTTACAGCTAGATCGGGATTCATTTTTATAGGATCTTTTCTAAAATAGTGTAGCCACGGAAATAAACAAATCCATTCTTTACTCTGTTCTCATTTTGTCACTCTCCATGCTGCCTTTCTTTATCCAAGAGGCGTGGGCAACAGAGTACAACTTGAAGGATCCTGCATCATGTAAGGAGATGGCTGGAACTTGGAATTCTAACTTTTTGACATGTGCAATAAATGGATTGATTCTTTTCAGTGGAGACAAACTAATTGTTGGTTCTGGGATGCACCTGGAAAATATTGGCATCATCACTAACAATGGTGGAAAGATCTACAACTATGGTAGCATTTTGACCGACGAATTTAGTGTCATATACAACAATGTTGGAGGCGCCATCTACAACAATGGTACAATCACAACCAGCGGTAGCACCATAAACAATTACGCCTCCATCTACAACAACCATGGTTCCATCGATAACTATGGTACCGTTTACAATTACGATATTATATACAACTACAATGGTAGCACAATAGACGACAGATACGGTGTTACCTACAACAAGAACGGTACAATAAACAACGATTGTGGCAGTGTCCTCATTGGACTTGTACCTTATGGTAACCAAGTAAGAAATGTTTGTTCCACCATGCAATCATCAACATCAATTCCACCCATACCATTACCTCAGTCTGGCACAAATCCACAAGCACCCCTAGAGCAACTCAAATCAGGCATTAGGGCAAAAGATGTTATTTGCAGACAAGGTTTTCAGCTAATTATCAAAATAGAAGATGGTTCCCCGGCTTGTGTTAAACCAGAAACAGCACAAAAGCTTGTCGAGTACAGATGGGGAACCCAACCATAGCTGTTTAGTTGGATATTCCTGTGTGCCAGAGGTAAGGAAAATTTTGCTCAAAACGGATCCATAGATCTCAAGTATTGTGGTACAAATCACAAAGACACAGCAAAAGAAGGCTTCACAGAGATGGATCATACCAACCGACAGTTAACAGGGAGAAATACCAACCGTTAACTAGACAGCACCATAAAAAATGTCTTACAAAATGCCGCCAACTCTAACATGACCAAACATTAAGGATGCATTGTGACTTTATATTAGGAAGAGTGCCGATGATAATCAGGTAAAAGAAAATTGTCTCATGGATATACGCCATATGATTTTACATACAAGCTAGTAAGTCAGAAAGGATCTGGTTCTCATGTCATAATAGGAATATTGATTCTAATCATGGGTGTTGTGATTGGTCTTGCCTTTCAGAATGATGCTATAATATATCTTGCAGTAGCTGCTGGAGTTGTAGTTATTGCTTCATCGTTTCTGATGATAATCAAGCAATATGAAAGAGCTGTAGTGCTTCGTCTTGGAAAATACGACAGGCAAACTGGACCTGGAATACAGACAAGATTGCCTTTTGCAGACAATATTCTCGTAGTGGATATTAGAGAAAAAGTAAGTGAATTCAAGGCGGAAAGGATGCTTACAAAAGACAATGTTCCAGTAACCATTGACGCAATTCTTCGTTACAAGATAATTGAGCAGCGAGCCAAAGATGCAATACTAAACGTAGAAAACTTTAACCAGATGATACAGCAAGTCTCTCAGACTACACTTCGTAATAATATCGGCTTTTCAATATTTCAAGACATACTATCAAAAAGGGAGGAGATTAATTCACGCATCAAGGCCGCAATAGAAACTGAGGCAAGCAACTGGGGCGTCGAAGTAACAGGCGTCGAGATTCGTCAAGTCATAATTCCTCAAGAACTAGAATCTGCAATGTCAATGCAGGCACAGGCAGAGCGTGAAAAGAATGCACGTGTCATATATGGCGAATCCGAAGTTCTAGTTGCAAAGAAATTCGAAGAAGCTGCAGAGGTATATGCAATGAATCCTGTTGCCTATGCGTTAAGGCAGTCCAATATGTTGTACGAGTCAATAAAAATACAGGGGTCTACCATAGTTATGGTTCCTACAGAATCGCTCAATTCCATGGGATTTGGAAACTTGGGAACTACTATAGCATATCTTGAAAGCACTAAAAAAGCAATCAAAAAAGATAAACCGAAAGATGACGTTACAAAACAAGAATAATTATTCTTTAGATAGAGTTTTAATAAACAGTCTTTGAAACTTGGAATTTAATTTCCATATACTCCCCTTTCATCCTTACTATGTATGCTAAATTTTACAGCATGTCCTTCTTTTTTTATTCCATATGCACAATCCAGTGAAAGAGATTTTAGCGCGTATATCGCAATATGGCAAAGACGCCATTGTAGAGGTCTACATATGATTGGTTCCAATAAGATCATGAAATTCCAAGGTGCAAAAATGAAATCAACTACGTTCCCAATGACAATCACAGTTACAACCCTTTTTGCATTTCGCTCTTTTGCAATCTGAGCAAACATTCCTTCTCCAAAAAGGAGCGGTATTCATAATACTGTAAACATTAGCAATTTAATAGATTTTTTGGAAATAATACTTGATTTACGGTGTGAGGCTATGGAGAAACGGAATCAGACGCCTCTATGACAATCATTATGAATTAATGAAATCAGCAAAGCCCTTCATGTGTGCTTGTTTTGTTTTTTCCCAAACTTTTTTAAATTTTGGTATGGTCATAATTGTTTTGTTAGTTCTTTCCATCTGGACCAAAGTCCTGATTCTATTGTCTTTGTTTTGTTCACAAAGTATAGAGATTCAAATAAGTCAAGAAATACTATTGTAGTATAATACTCGTCAGGGCATCCACTATGGAAAAACGTTTCAGCAAAATGCAGGACTTGGTTTTGTAATACTTTGAAATGCCAATTTGGCTGATGCGAATCTGAATAATGCAGACCCAGGCCCAAACCCAAACGCTTGAACCCTAGTGAATTTAGATATGCGAAAATTCAAATTGAATATGTCCCGGACTAGCGCGAGTCATCCAAAGTTCAAATTTTCTGAATCAATCCAAACTTTGGAATTATTATGATACTTGTTAACGATATTGCGGCAATAAGACCCACAAGGGGTCCAAATTCTGGAACAGATGACTGAGAAGAATACGAGATGATAGAAACTGTGTTAGAATTATGCGTGGTCACAAACATCTTCCCCATTTCATAGTCGTAGGCAACACCGAAGGGAATTTTTCCAACTGGAACTGTTGCAACCACGGTATTTGTCTTGTCAGAGATTACGGATACTGTGTTAGAATTGTATTTTGTCACAAATATCTCCCCTTTTGGTCCAGATGCAAGATAATATGGATAGTTGCCAACTGGAACTGTTGCAACCACGGTATTTGTCTTGTCGGAGATTACTGAGACAGTGGAATTTGTGCTTGTTACAAATAGCTCACCCATTTCAGAGTCGTAGGCAATGTCAAAGGGATAGTTGCCAACTGGAACTGTTGCAACCACGGTATTTGTCTTGTCGGAGATTACTGATACGGTGTTAGACTTTTCATTTGTTGTAAACACCTCTTCCCTCAGAGAATCGTACGCAACAGAATGTGGGGCAGTTCCAACAGCAATCGTAGATACAACTGTATTATTACTATCAGATATTACCGAGACTGTATTAGAAAGAAGATTTGCGATAAATATTTCACCCGTTGCCGAATCATAGGCAATACCATGCGGGGCAGTTCCAACAGCAATCGTAGATACAACTGTATTATTACTATCAGATATTACCGAGACCGTGTTAGAACCTGCATTTGTCACAAACACCTCGCCCTTTGCCAAGTCATAGGCAACGCTATAAGAAATACTTCCAACCGTGACTGTTGCTGGTAGAGATTCCGCGCTTGCAGTACGTGCGAAAAGTAAGCAAAAGATAACAAATATGAAAACTACCGCCTTTTCTGGTTGCGTGCTATTTTTGCTATTTTGTCATATTTATGTTGGGTCATCATCTTCGATCAAATGATGGTTTCAAGCAGACCATTACAGGTCTGAACCCAAAAACTCGAGTTCTGTAAAGATTATCACATCAAATTTTAGGAATGCCTAAATAAGTTCAACTAGAAAAAATCGAAAACTAGTGAACTATCATTACAGGACATATGGAATTTTCCAGAACATGCCTGCTTATACTTCCCAATACTTTGAACCTCCTAATACTTCTGTGACCTTTGCTACCCATAACAATGAGACTGATGTTGTTTTTCTTTGCAAACTTTAGGATTTCCTCCCCCGGGTGACCAGTTATTACTTCATAATTTGCCGTTATCTTTTTTTTCCTGCAATATTCTGCAGTTTCTTGAAGTATGTGTCTTGCCCTGTAGGCTGCTTTATCTACATAATCCTCGAGTGCCTTATCCATTGCTACGCCTCTCATATATCCAAAATACATTCCAGGAGGTTCCATTAGGGGCTCTTCTACTGCCATGACAATGTAAATCTTTGAGCCAAGAGTTTTTGAGATCTCAATTGTTTCGTCAAGGGCTTTTTTTGAATATTCAGAACCGTCAAACGGTACTAGAATGCTGGAATATTTACTTGTCATATGCTATAACCTGCTGATTGATTCATTCCACATGTGGTAGATAACAATGACGAAGATAAAGTATGGCTCCTCTGAAATCTATATAGATTACATCGGGGAAAATTATGGTAGGGATCGGATTTATTCTAAATTTAATTTTAAGAGTTCGACAAAGACTGTCATCATTGAGAAGAATTCAGAGATCGTTCATTGGAATTAGTGGGTTCTTACAGGTCTGAACCCACTGAAGGTAAGTCTGTCAAAGACCCGCTACGTTTTTGCTTGAATTAAAGACACCCACTAGGGGATTTGAAAAACCAGTTCAGAGTCAATTGGACCCTGCAGGTCTTCAGACCATCTACCATCATGATCTTATTTTGGGCCCGTTTGTAAAATAATCAAACCTTGTTTGTTGAAACACTGGCGATATCATCGAATCATTCCAGTGTGGACCTAAAGAGGTTGGGCCTGTATATATTGACCTCGTATTCTCTATAGCAGACCAGAAACTATTGAGACTATTCTTATAATTATGAGAGTCAAACATATGTAGTAAGAGATATGAGCAAACAACAAATTGAATCAACAAAAGATGTATATTCCGAGTTTAATCAGAATTTTACAAAATTTTACAATACCCTGGAGAAATCAAATCCTCAATATCTCCAATCATTTACCAACCTGCAACAAGAATGCCTCGGAGCTTGGAAAAACTTTATCGAGTCAAGTCTCATGCTTCAGCAGCAATATGCTACAAAAAGTGGCATGAATGTCAACACTCCGGAGGTTACAACCAAAGCCATAAGAGAAGTAACAGATGAGATGACAAAAACATTTGATGTGCTGAACAAGATTTCCTTTACCATCTTGGATACTACGCGACAAAACGTTAAAACCTTAAATGAAAATGCTTCAGCCTTTGCTAATTTAAACCACAATATAATCAAGGTCTGGGTATCAAGCTTGACTGCAAGAAATCAATAGATGTTGTTGGTAAAATGAATTTGTACAACTCAGATATCTGGTCTGAGCCCAAATTGGCCCCTACAGGTCGTGTTGCTTTGGACATAACCAAACTCGTAGCAACACACTCAGTTTTGGCATATCATGAAACACTTCTTTCTGTTCTTTGGCCGCCTTCTTCTGTGTAGTAGGTCTCATGGCCAGTATTTTCAAAATGCGATGTGAAGTTGATATCTAATTCATCTAATGTCTCTCCCCTCACTTGAAAGTCACATACGATACAAGTTCCTCGCATTTCTGCCATACTATTTTGGTATAACATACTTGTTAATATTTATCTTGGAATAATTTTTGGTAACAGTTCGAGCCCTGTGAAACCAGGCACTATTTCTGTTAGTTTAAGGCTCACTAAGAGATCTTGTGGATTAGTTTAACATCCTTTCTCAGAAAAAACTAAAAGTCTTTCTTTTCTTTACCAAGATCCTCGAATAATTGCTCATATTCCTTCATGAAAGATTCTACAAACTGAGATTCATCTTGGGTCATTCCTAGTGCGTCTTCTTTCTGACATGTAAAACTAGTTTGCCAAAATGCTGAGAATTTTTACTTGACTAATGAGAACCCTTTTTAGTCAATTATTGATAGAATAACCATCCGATGGAGACTAGAATCGTATCTCCCCAAGAGATTAAAAAAATTATGAGGGAAATTCATGCATACAAGCGAACCACTGAAAAAGAGATAAGACTTTTGAACATGAAGATCGCCAAATTACAGAAGATGATAGAGAAAAGTGTGATACCAGAAGATAATCCTGATGCATATGAGATCAAGGCAATAAAAGATTTTGAATCCAAGAAGAAAAAAGATGGAAGTTTTGTGCCTTTGGATTCGTTAAGATAATTATCAGACTTGGCAATCAGAGTTTTAGTCAAAAAAGAAAGTAGTGATAAAATTAACTCATTTCCTGATGAACTGAAAAATAGAATAAAAGAAGCGTTAAGGGAGCTTGAGGTCACATGGCCTATGTCTAGACTTGACATAAAGAAACTAAAGGGATATGATAATCATTACAGAATTCGTGTTGGAGATCATAGGATTCTCTTTTTCCGCGAATCAGGCACTGCAATGGTTTATGACGTATCACATAGACGCGATGTGTATAAAGGAAAAAACTAACTTCATTTACAAATTACGATAAAACCGCAATAGATTCTGTGGCTTTATCTCTTAAAACTGATAAATGAAGCTTGATGGCTTTGAGATAGTTCTTTTTGGCATCTTGTAGATTTTTACCCGTGCTATACACACCCAACGCAGAACATGCAATAGAATAAGATCCATCGTCTTCTCGGATTACTTTGGCTTTGACATCTTTTATCTTGACAGACATGTAACAATCAAATATTCTTTTTAATTATTCAAGTTTCCTTACATCTAGATGTTTCATTATATAAAATTGATACTGATTTAATTCCCACTAAGGGATTTTGAAAATCAGTTTAACACCCTCGTTTTAAAACTAGTTCAAGGTTAGGTCTAACAAAATAACAAATCACTTGGCTAGAAAGACTGAATCGCTTTAAGTAAAACATGAAGTACAAGTTATCGCCTAGTTTATCAAAC
>JBOGQT010000054.1:0-29580 GCA_050749105.1 Nitrosotalea sp.
GTTTGATAAACTAGGCGATAACTTGTACTTCATGTTTTACTTAAAGCGATTCAGTCTTTCTAGCCAAGTGATTTGTTATTTTGTTAGACCTAACCTTGAACTAGTTTTAAAACGAGGGTGTTAAACTAATTCACAAGATCTCTCTCCCAGTGCCAACCATACCTCATTACAATCCAAAACTGATAATCATTTTGACAATCTAATACTATGATAGACAAGCAGGCGACAAACAATTTGTTTGTTCATTTTCATTTGTATTAAAATTAACATATTTTCTTGCCGAAAATAATTTGATGAAAAAAGCTAGCTTTGTGACAACAGAATTTGTGAAAGACCAGGCAGGAGGATGATTAGATGATATCGCCAGTGATCAAAAAATTCAATGAATCAATGCTTACTTTATTTGATGACAACCAATTTGGTTGTAGGCTCAAATTCGTAATAGAATTGATATATTTGTTTGACAAGATAATTTGATCAAAAAAGGTAGTTTTATGGTAACAGAAGTTATAGAAGACCAGGATCTTTTGGATGTTTTAAGAAATGCAATTGAATTTGAAACCACAAAAGGAAAGCAGAAAAGCTGCTTTTATTGTGGCGAGAAATTCCAAATTCAAAAAAATACAGATCTGACAAAAAATGATGATATTCCTGACGAATGGACTTGCAGCAAGGGCCATACAATTGCCTCTACCGGATGGGTATGGCACGAGGTTTCAAACAGCTATCTACACATTCAGAGATTGCTCAGGCTGGGACTAGTTAAAATAAAATACAAATCAAACAAGCATACCGAATACCGTCTTGTAAACAGGGAATACATATCAAATCTACTCAAACGTAGCCTAGAGTTAAAGTGCGCAAAAGAGCCATCAGAGGAACTTGTTATCCCAGATGATCTGTTCGCAGATGTAGTAGGGTATCACGAGGTAAAGGAGCTACTAAACCGGGTTATTTCTTCACAAAGTCCTGTCCACGTCTTACTTGTGGGGCCTCCCGCAAGCGCAAAGACCCTATTTCAGATGGAGATGGAAAAACTTCCAGGAGCATTCTTTTTGGATGGTGCCAACATAACCAGGGCAGGCCTTACGGATTTTCTATTTTCTTATGATATCAGATATCTAGTCATAGATGAGATGGAGGAAATGAACCAAAAGGACCTGGCTGCGCTATTTAGTTTCATGCAGACGAGCCAGCTATCAGAGACCAAATTTGGCAGGACAAGGACCAAAGATATGAAGACCTGGATAATTGGTTCATGCAATAATTTGTCAGGATTTAGCAGAAAATTGCTCTCAAGATTTCTTCGTGTTAGGTTCAGACAATATGAATACGAGCAATTTTCAGAAATATGCAAGTTCATCCTTCAAAAGAAAGGTTTGACTCTGGAGCTTGCAGAAAAGATTGCCAATTTAGTTTGGAGTGAATTAGAAAGCAAAGATGTAAGAGACGTAGTGAAAATAGCTTCCTTGGTAAAAGATGAAAAAGATTTTGATTGGATAAAAGAAATATATCCGAAATTGTATATGTGAAATAAAAAAGAAGGGGCAATGTAGTCGCCCCTATGACTTGCTACGTTATTTTTTCAAGTTGTGACAGAAGGAACTGTTTCCAACTCTAGGATCAGAGGATCAACTTGTACAAGTCATATTTTCAAAAAAGACAAATACAAGTTGTACGTTTTATGATATCATGACTCAGAAAAAATTGTCTGGGTCCAAAGTTTGGTTCAAAAAAGGACCGGGCCCGAAGGGCTTCGATCCCTTGACCACTGGATTAGAAGTCCAGCACTCTGTCCATGCTGAGCTACAGGCCCAACTATCGGGCAATTGGTAGCCATATTAAGGGTTTTTACAACCAATTTTTTTTATTGAGATCTCTTTCCAATTTGAAAAGAAATTGTTGTGAATATCCTGCATATGGACCAAAATATTCTACAATCTTTTCATGTAGATAGGCATATTTTTTTTCTGTTAATGATTTTCCATGTGTACTATCAAATATTTTTGAATAATATTTTTGTAAAATTCTCTGTGTCCATCTGTCTATTGGAAATGATTCCAGTTTGTCAAGTGAAAATAAAAGTATGCAATCAGAAATTTTATTACCAATACCTTGTACTGTCTTCAGAGTCTCTAGGGATGATTTGTAATCTGATTTCCTTAGAGATTCAAATTCTATTTTTCCAGAGTCTACTACCTTGGCTGCACCTCTCACATATTTTGCCCTAAACCCAAGACCGCACGAAAGTAAATCTCTGGTGGTGGCATTTGCTAGCCTTTCTACACTAGGGAAAGTAAAAAACTGCTTATTTTCAAATTCTACCTTATTGCCAAATTTTTTACAGAGTCTTGTTAGCATGTTTTTGATGTTTCGTATTGTCGAGTTGGATGAACATATAAACGAGATATAGCATTGGAAAGGGTCTTGCCTCAGCAATCTCAAACCAGAGAACTGTCTTACTGCTCTACCAACCAGATTATCTCTGCTAATATCTGATAATATCTTTGATAGGTTATCATCCTGTCTAAAAAAATGGCAAGCGTGTTTTTGAGATGAAACTATTTGAAAAGGCTCTCTTATAACTAGAAGGTCATCACCATTAATGCCAAACCACGTGTCTCCTGTCTTATCCCAGAGAAATACTTGACCGCTATTAATTGTAAAATTCAGATTTATTGTTGAATTATTCTGCATGTCATACAGTCGTTACTTCGCCAGCATTAGGTGCATGGGCGTCAAAGCCAAATTTTTCATGTATCTCTTCAGCAAATTTTGTACATGATTCGTTATCGCCATGAACCGTGAGAACCTTTGGATTTCCCTTAATTTTTTTTATAAAGTCAAATAGTGCTGTTCTGTCAGCATGACCAGAAAATTCAAACTGTCTTACTTCGGCCTCTGCCTTGGACTCTTTACCACGAATGACAACACGTCCTGTTTCCAAAAGTTTTCTTCCAGGTGTTCCTTCTCCTTGATACGAAACCATTGCTATGCCATTTTTTTTGTCAAGAGCAAGATTTTGCAAGTAAAATACAGCCGAGCCACCAACTAACATACCTGCAGGTGAAATTATTACTGCAGGTTCATTTAACATACTTTTTCTTTCCTTTTCTCCTTTTACCCAAATTGCATGATTTACAGAATCTGCAAAAACCTTTGCATCACGTAGGTATTCAGGATGTCTTAACATTATTTCATTTACTTTGACAGCCATGCCATCCATGATGACTTTGTGTTTAAATTTGGCATTTTTCAATACTACTGCTATCTCTTGCGATCTTTCAACGGAAAAAGAAGGCACAAAAAGTGTACCTTTTCTATCCAACACTTCATATGCAAATTCAATAAATTTCTCTTCTGCTTCAAGACGTGGCATCTGATCTGTCTGGGAATAGGTGCTTTCTGTAATCAACAAGTCAATCTCGCCAAGATCTAAATCTGCCTCTCTTAACATGCGCGATCCTCTAGGATTGATGTCTCCTGTATAGAACAATTTCTTATTTTGTGATTCTAACAGAACTGCTCCTCCTCCTAACACATGACCTGATTCTAGCAGTTCAAAGGATGCATTTCCACGTGTTATTTTCTCCCTGTATCTGATTTCCTTTGAATGCATCATCATCTTGTTGACTTCAGCCAGGCCAAAAGGAAGGCCACTTTTCTCAAGTCTTATCATGTCCTCTATCAATAATCTTGAAAGGTCAAATGTTGGAGGGGTTGCGTAGACATCTGTGCTTCCGCTCCCAAAAAGTGAAGGCATGTTGCCTGAATGATCTAGGTGAGCATGGGTTATGATGGCAGCATTAATTTCCTGTGGGTTAACCGGTAGTGGATAAGATGACTCTCTTCCTAGTTCTACTCCATAATCTAGCAAAAAGTTCACCCCATCGCAATTGACTTGAAAGGCAGATCGGCCTACTTCTTTTGCCGCACCTAGTACTTTTACCTGCAAGAATTGAAAATCTTTTCAGAGTACCTTTAAACGTTTAGCGTTTTGAGAAACTGACTTGTTATATTATGGGTATAATTTACAAAAGACTTAATTATATGAATTAAAATTGATCACAGCATGGGTAGAACCTTTGAACAATGGTGGAGTACTATCCCAAAAGATCTTCGAGACAAAGTTCGAAGAGGCGATGAGGGAAACAAACCATTATTGAATCAGATAAATTGGATTTGGGTTCACAATATGATGAATCAAAAAGGAGATCTAAATCCTACATCGGCAGAATTGCTAGACTGGGTAACATCAGGCCAGATTGAAGCAATGCGCCAAATAAAGAAGTAAAAATTTCAAAATTATACTTTCTTTTTGTTTTTCTTTGTTCTAGTGTCGAATTGATTCTATAACTCCGTTATGAATTTTGCAGATAGTTTAAATAGCAAACGGTGAATGATCAAAATCAGAATGCCAATAGCAATCATTCCAGACATAGATGAACAGAGATGTATAGGCTGTGCGCTTTGCGTAGAGATCTGTACTTCCCTTGGCCCAGACGTTCTTCGTGTCAAACCAGTTGAAGGCTGGAAGAGAGGTAAAGCATTTGTCTTTTACCCAGAAAGATGCATCTCAGACGGTGCATGCATAGGTGTTTGCCCAACAAAGGCAATTTTCTGGATGAGACCAATGTCATATACACCTGGTCAACCAGTTCCTCTACACAAGAATGGTATCTTCGTAAAAGGTTGGGCAGAAGACGCTGCACTCTAAGTGGAACCGTTCTTTTCCATTTTTTATTATTTTTTAAAATTGAAAAACTTGATCTTCTTTTTTGCCAGTTTTGCATGATGCTTTAGAAAGTCATCATTTGCAACATGGATTGTTTTGAATTTGTTCTGTTTAAGAAATATGTCCCAAGTCTTAGCAAATTCAGTAAACTCTTCTTTGTTATGCTGAGAATTTGACATTACATAATGTGCTGCTGGGTAAATGTCTGAAAGTTCTAGAGGTATTATGCCAAGATATGGGTTGTACTGACAAAATTGAGTGTGATCTGCAATGTTCGCAAATTTCTTTTTCAATTTGTTGTATTCCTTTGATAAATAAAATGGTCTCATACTACCCTCTGGAACAACCACTAGATTTTTCTTACTTGTCCTAAATTTCCTTACCATATTATGAAATCTGGCTACTTCCGGTCTGAATTGATCTTCTCTTGAAAATAGGAATATGGCACTTTCTTTGAATCTAGGAGTGTTTTCCATGAGAAACGGCGTGTTTGAAGTAAGGGTTGATATGATTTCAAAGAGTTTTGGATGTGCGCGTGCCTTCTTTAGTACGTATTCCCATAACCGTCCTTCATGAATGGATTCCTTTACTCTGTCAACTTCAGCCTTTATCGAATAAAGATTATGCAAAGCGACACTGTTTATTTTTTCATCTCTAGGAAGTGATTGAATTTCTTTTGGCTTGTATTTGTTACATATTTCGCAAGTACAAGAGAAGTATGATATTTCATTAAGATGGCTAGTTCCGTCCTCTGTGATATATCTATCATGCTTTGCATAGAGCATGTAGGAGGCAGAATCAAATGTATCGCAACCCAATGCTACGGCTAGAGGAATCGTAAGGGGATGACCTGCTCCAAAGAGATGAAGTGGAATGGAGTCTGGGATTTCTTTTTTTGCAGTAATTATCATCTTTGCCAAAAGTTTGTACTCATATGATTCCATGAATTCAACCGGACTTCCAAGTGCCAACATTTGGAAACCATATTTTACCAAGGCTCTAGTAGATTCTTTAACAAGATCTGAGTATTCGCTTCCCTGGATTGGTCCTATCCATATCTGACCATTGTCATCTCTTGTCTCTAGAGTTTCCTTTGAAACTTTTAGTGTGTGATTAACATACTCTCTTGCTTTCTTCTTTGATAGTCCAAAACCTGTTGGTTTATCTAATGGAATGGCAAAATCTGTCGCAATTCCTTTTTCAAATGATGCCATGGTTTTGTAGTTTGTATCTATATCGCCATATTCTAGGACTTGGTAACCACCAGAATCAGTCATAACGGCGCCATCATAATCAATTACTTTGTGAATTCCTCTTCTTATGGCATCATCACCATATCTCTTTAGTGTGATATACGCATTTGTTATAACAAGATCAAAACCCATTTCTCGGATTTTTTTTGTAGGTATTGACTGTCGTACTGGATGTATTACTGGTACGTATGCTGGTGTTTCAATCTTACCATGATTGGTGTGAAGTATTCCTATTCTTCCTGACAGATCAGATTTCTTTATCTCAAACATTTGATACTTTGATTTAATACGGCGTAATTTGAATCTAGTATGGGAAAAATCTACTCAAATCTCTTTTCTTTGAAACTGTTTCTAGCCAATCAATGTTGTCTTCTTTTGCTTTGCTTTTTGCAAAAAGAGATTCAATCTTCTTTACTGTAGTGGATATGGATTTGTTGGTGGTATCAAATTGAAAGGTTTTCTTACGACCTATGTTTTTTATTGTGTCATAATATGTAATTCCTATTATTTCACTACCCAAATTCTCGATTGATTTTTTCTTGGTATAACCCCTTTTTTTATATGAACGTTCCAGACTGTACGGATTACGTCTCAGCACTACAGCAATTTCCACCTTATTTCTTGAAACGACATAAGGAGCTAGATGCCCAACAAGCAACACATTATTTGATAGCTTTTTGTCTAAAATCTTCTTTAATTTTTGAACATCTACATCTAATGTCTGGTAGTTTTTTTCAGCTATACCCTCATTAATTGACACTTTATTTATGTCGACTAGCTCTAGCTGAAGCTTTTTTGCAAGTATTTTTGCCACTGTGTGTTTTCCTGTTCCTGGATTGCCGGTTATTATCTTCAATGACTAGATTGAAGAATAAATTGAATTAAACACTTCTGCAATACTAATAAGAGCAATCTTCGAACTAATTTTCATGCAGATTGGGCTTTTGGGTAAGACCAATGTAGGTAAGTCAACATTCTTCTCGGCTGCAACCCAAACTGCTGCTCAAATTGGTAACTACCCATTTACTACGATCGAGCCAAATGTTGGTATCACTTATGTTAAAACTGATTGTGCGTGCAAACATTTTGGGATAAATCACGTTCATCAGTTGTGTGTAAAAGGAACTAGATACATTCCCATCAAACTAATTGATGTGGCAGGTCTTGTTCCTGGTGCCCATACAGGAAAAGGGCTAGGAAATAAATTCTTGGATGATGCAAGACAGGCAGAAGCATTAATCCATATTGTAGATGCATCAGGATCCACAGACATACAAGGACAACCTGTTCCAGCTGGTACCCATGATCCGCTTGAAGATGTAAAGTTTGTAGAAGAAGAATTTGATCAATGGATGAAACAGATACTTCAGAGGGAATGGCAAAAGTTGACGCGAGAGCTAGAAAGCAAGGGCGGAAAAATCATTCAAGCTATTACCCAAAGATTTAGTGGACTTGGAATAGTAGAATATGATGTTGAAACAGTTTTTCATCATTTGAATCTACAGATAAAAAAACCATTAGATTGGACTGAAGATGACATCTTTTCATTTGTAAAGGAATTAAGAAAGAGGACTAAACCAATCATAATTGCCGCTAACAAATCTGATCTTTGTCATGATTTGAGTATCTTGAACGAATTAAAAAAAATACATAGTACAATAGCGTGTAGCGCAGAGACAGAGCTATTACTAAAAAAAGCCGCAAAAGTGGGTCTTGTAGATTATCTGCCAGGTGATAAAGACTTCAAAATAAAAGGGGTAAATATTAATCCACAACAACAAAAAGCATTGGATCTGGCTCAACAGGTGTTATCCAAAATTGGTGGTACAGGTGTTCAGCAAATTTTAGATTCTGCCTGTTTTGATCTTTTAAAATTAATTGTAGTTTTTCCGGTAGAAGATGAATCAAAGCTATCAAACAAGAACGGCGATATCTTACCAGATGCCAGACTGCTTCCTGTTGGGTCCACTGCAAGGGATCTTGCCAGAACTATTCATGAAGACTTGGCAAAAGGATTCCTTTATGCGGTTGACGCCAAGACAAAACAACGAGTAGGAGCAGAACATCAATTAAAAAATGGGGATGTGTTGAAAATAATGTCAACCCTAAGTAGGGGATAATGATGCTCTGTCTGGGAATTGAAAGCACAGCTCATACATTCTCATGCGCTGTCATTGAAAAACGGGGCAAAAATGGAAAGATTCTCTCAGATGTCAGAAAAATATACAGACCTCCAGAAGGCCAAGGAATACATCCAAGAGAAGCATCTCGTCATCATGCTGAACACTCTCCTCAAGTACTTTCAGAGTGTTTAGAGAAGGCTGATGTAAAAATTACTGACCTTGATCTAGTCTCATACGCTGCAGGTCCAGGTCTTGGACCTTGTCTCCGAATCGGTGCAGTTGTTGCAAGATCTCTTTCTTCGTATTATGATATGCCGATATATCCAGTGAATCATGCGCTTGGACATATTGAATTGGGTAAAATGCTTACTGGCGCAAAAGATCCTCTTGTTTTACTTGTATCAGGAGGTCATACCATGATCCTAGCATTTCTAGGCAAGCGATGGAGAGTATTTGGCGAAACTCTAGACATAACGCTGGGTCAACTGTTAGATCAAATCGGAAGACATGCTGGATTTGCATCACCCTGCGGCCAAAAAATCGAAGAGCTTGCATCCAAGTCATCTAATTATGAACCTCTGCCATACGTGGTAAAAGGAAATGATGTCTCCTTTTCCGGTCTTCTTTCTGCCACAAAAAGAATAATTCCAAAGGGACTAGAAACTGCATGTTTTTCACTCCAGGAAACGGCATTTTCGATGATAGGAGAAGCTGTGGAGCGAGCTTTATCGTTTACAGGCAAGAAAGAATTCCTAGTAGTAGGTGGAGTTGCAGCCAACAAGAGGTTATCGGAAATTCTTCAAAGCATATGCAATAGACATGACTGTAAATTTTTTGTGTCGCCAAAAGAATATTCTGGAGATTGTGGATCTCAGATTTCATGGGTTGGATTACTAGAATCATCAAAAAAAACTGGCGCTAAGCTAGAAAATACATTTGTACGGCAGTCCTGGAGATTAGATACTGTAGAAATACTCTATTGATCTTTGTAATTGGAAATAGCTTCTCGTATTACCTTTTCCCATTTTCCGGTATTAAATACCCCAAACTTGTACGTTTTCTCGCCTTCGCTAGTCTTTGTTTTGATTGTAATTTTTTTGAGAAACCTGCCTTCTTTAGCGACTTCAACTATGTCACTGAGTTTTGCTTCCATAACGGTATCGCCAAACTTTTTAGAAAAATCCATAATCCTTCCTTCTGTTTTGTCAAAAGCTATTCTCATGTTTGTAAGAGTGAGAATACCAATACCTAATGTGTCTTCTGAACAATCCTCTTGCTCGATTTTTTTTTCGTTTGGTTCCACGAACTTGTTCTTCTACTGTATGTTATAACTGTATATTAGTAAATCATTAATTTGCAACAATTGATCTATGCATACAATACAAATAAAATTTGGCATGAATAGAATTTTTTTTGACATGACTGTAACTTAAATTATGTGCAATGACATCTTCAGTATTGTTGAAATTAGTAAAAAAAGGGGCAGAAGCTGATATTTACTTAACAACATGGAATGACAGAAAAACTATCCTAAAAATCAGAAAAAGAAAAGAATACCGTAACGAAATTCTTGATAATCGAATTCGTACACTACGTACAATTAGAGAAGCAAAGATAATTTCAGAGGTAAAGGAATTTGGAATTAGCACCCCGATTATTTATTTCGTAAATCAAAATAAATTTGAAATATACATGCAATTTGTACCTGGAAAGCTGGTCAGAGATTTACCAGATAAAACGATAGTAAAAATATGTGAAAAAATTGGAAAAATGGTTGGCGTTTTGCATAAGAATGGGATTATGCATGGAGATCTAACCACCTCGAATTTTATACTTGCATCTGACAAATTGATAATACTGGATTTTGGACTTGCTCAAAGAACAGAAAGAATAGAGGATCACGCCATTGATCTTAGATTATTCAAGGAAGTGTTAAACAGTGCACATGTTGGAATTGTAAATCCAGCATGGTTGTCATTTTTGCGGGGATATGGTACAATTGTAGGAAATTCAAAAAAGGATAAAGTTGTCTTGCAGGTACAAGTTATAGAAAAAAGGGGCAGATATGCAAATGTCGTCTAGCGTATTTTTTGCTTCCTCCAACGAAAACAAATTCAAAGAGGCTAGAGCCATTTTGTCAGAATTTGACATATCGTTAAAATTTTTCAAGTGCAAACTTCAAGAAATACAAGCAAATAGTTTAGAGGAAATTGCACACTACAAGGTCAAACAAGCCTTTTCTCTGTGTTCAAAACCGGTAATAGTAGAAGATGATGGATTGTTTATTCAATCATTGAAAGGTTTTCCCGGACCATATTCATCATTTGCACTTGATACCATAGAAAATAAAGGAATTCTAAGATTATTGGTAAAACAGAGAAGTGCTGTATTCAGATCTATTATTGCATATTGTGAAGAGGAGGGAGATGTTATGTTATTTGATGCTGCTGTACGTGGTAGAATATCTAAAAAAATACGCGGCAACAAATGGGGATTTGATCCGATATTTATCCCAGAGGGACAAACCTTGACATACTCCCAACTAAAGAATAAGAAAAATCTTATTTCACATAGATATCTGGCATTGAAAAAATTTGCTAATTGGTATCTGCGTAAGAAGAAATCCAGCGGTTGATAGTTCGCTTCTGATTTTGCAGTACAACAATTCTTGAAACCTCGCTTTCGTCCATTATTGAATAGATCTTGCTTTGTTCTACTAATCCATCCGCAAAGTGTCTTACTTCAAACATGTTCAACATGTCAGAACGTTCTAGTCTGTTGGTTGAACGACCTATATGCATGTAAGATTTTATCTCTATAAAATGAACATCTGCATTATTAAACATCTTTGAATATTCTGAAATCAATTGCGCGTTATCATTATAACCTCTAATCAAAGTAATCCGAAGTACGGTTCTGGTATCCAGTTTTGAAAGCATTTCAAGGCTAGTATTCCATCTCTCCCATGCATCTTTGTATTTTGGTCTATTGACAAGTTGAAAGATTTCCTCATTAGGTGCATTTGTTGATAAATACAACTGGGTTGGTAGTGCATCTTCGTCTTGTAATCTCTCAAGCATTTCAGGCTCTTGACCGTTTGTAACCAAAAACACGGACTTTGTTGTAGGTAGATGCTTGAGATATTTTATTAATTCAGGTAGCTGCGGGTACATTGTAGGTTCGCCTGAAAGTGATATTGCATAGTGGGTTGGGAGCAATGATTCGTCAATCTTTTTCTTATCGCTTTTAACATCTCCATAATGCCCCATTATCAGCCTCTCTCGTTCTTCCATCAAGTTTGAAAGAATAATCTCAGGCGGGGCGACTTTGTCAGGTGACATCTTCATTGAACTATAAAATTCCATAGGACGCCAACAATAGATGCATCTATTTTCACAAAACATGCCTGCAGGTGAGAATTCCATGCATCTATGAGTTGATATGCCATAAAACTTGTGTTTGTAACAATCTCCTTCATTTCTAAAAGATTTTTTTGTCCAATGACATAATTCTACTGTGCTATGATCAGAGACGCCATATTTTGCCTTTTTAAGTTGATTTAAAATTACTGGCTTTATCTGGATAAACTCGTTGTTTGTCTCTACAGTCTCGCCAGAACAACTCATGGCAAATCTTTTACTTGGTTTTAATTAAATCTACGTAGAGCCTACCATTGGGATGCATGGCGCACTTTCCATAGGAAGACAGAGTATATGCCCCAAGTAGATCATGCTATAGAAGATCACTGCTGCCGAGATTCCCATTCCAACATACCACATTCTAAATTTCATATTTGCGAGTATTTTTTTTGTTAGTAATAAACTTACGGTTGATTGTCAGACAGGAATATTCAAAGCTCTAAGTTCAGTTAGAATTTTTCAATTTTTTTAATTATGAAATGAGTTAAAATTCTGTCATATCAAGTAGTGTCAAATGTAGGCATACGAATCACAAAAACTATCTTATATCACATATTGGTAGGTTGAACCATGCAGGCAGCAAGAATTGTCAAAATACAGGAGCCGCTTGAAATTCAAAATCTTGAAACTCCGAAACCAAAAGGATCTCAAGTCCTGATTAAAGTAGAATCTGCTGGGGTATGCCACAGTGATATTCATCTTTGGGATGGGGGCTATGAGGGCCTAGGTGGTCAAATCCTAAAGACAACTGATCGAGGTGTCAAGTATCCTCTAACTCCTGGTCATGAGGTTGCAGGTGTAGTGGAAAGTATGGGAGAAGAAGTAGAGGGATTTACAAAAAATGAGAAGGTCCTAGTATTTCCATGGATTGGTGAAGGATTATGCCCTGCCTGTAGAGTGGGTGAAGAAAATCTATGTGATAAACCTAGATCTTTGGGAGTTTACAACGACGGCGGTTATGCGGAATATGTTTTGGTTCCAAGTTACAAATATCTTGCAAAAATTCACGATTTGGATACTGATATCAGTGCTCCGTTGTCATGCTCGGCTCTAACTGCATATGGTGCAGTTAAGAATGCACAGTTGAAACCCAATGATAACGTCGTGATAGTGGGAGCGGGAGGACTTGGATTGATGGGAATGCAATTGGCAAAAGCAGTCACTGGTGCAAGAATAATCGCAATGGACATTAATGATGATAAGTTAAAGGTTGCAAAGGAAAACGGTGCAGATCTTGTTGTTAATTCAAAAAATGAAGACCCTGTAAAATCTATCATGGAGTTAACAGGAAATCTGGGAGCTGATGCGGTGATAGACTTTGTTAATGGAAGCAAGACTGTAGAAACAGACATGCAAATACTTCGACGAAGGGCACGCGTAGTACTTGTTGGATTGTTTGGTGGATCATTGCAACTAAGTCTGGTCTCTATGCCTACAAGGGCATACAAGTTAATTGGCTCCTATACAGGTTCGATGTCTGATATGTTGGAACTGGTATCTCTAGCACAACGAGACATCATAAAGCCTGTAATTTCAAACAAATTCAACCTAAATCAAGCGACAGAAGCACTTACAATGTTAAAACAAGGAAAGATTATCGGAAGAGGAATCATAAACCCATAACCTCTTTCGTATTGTAAACTATCAACTATTCAAAACAAACTAAGAATAAAATCAGTTAAGATTAATACTAGATTGAAAAGGACTTCACTTTATGTGGCCCTTGTAGTACAGTGGCGAGTATAGGGGACTGTGGATCCCCGGACAGGGGTTCGATTCCCCTCAAGGGCCTTCACCTTTTAGTTTAATTCCCTAACTATAGTGCATATACTGTTTGGCCGTAAAGCCTGGATCTCAAAACATGATAGAGATATACAACTATGATAGATTGCTCGCTCAGGTCTTCAGGCAGTTAAAGAACGAATTTTCCAAGAGAAATTTTGACCTGGCTCAACAATATGATAGGGTGATGGTAAACGAGTCCCTTGCCAAGGCAACAAGACTTAAGCAACTCAAGATGATCTTGAGCCTGACCAGATTGTTCAAAAAAGACTTGAATAATGCCACCAAATCAGACAATAAACTAATGTTCAATAATCAAATAGGTTTTTCAAAATCTAGTCATGTCGTCTTAAGAAATATCACCCATTCCGAATTGTGATTTAATTTTTTCTCGTTCATTATCAAGTTTAGAAATTTCTTCTGATTCTTTCTTTTCATCTCCATGATAAATAGTTCGTATCGACCACGGTATTCTAATGTCATATTTTTTGAATTCTTCATACATTATCATACGCATGTCTGTCTCTATTTTGGAATGAGAACCATAGTCCTTTGCATATACCCACAAGGAAAAATCCAGTGATGAATCGTTAAAATCATCAAATCGTACTATTGGCTGTTCGATATCTTCTAAAATATTCTTATCACATCCGCAACTTGGTTTATTTTCCTCTAGATACGGACAATTTTTGTGGATGACTAGATGTTTTCCATGTATATCTTTAGATTGCATCATTGTAGATTTTCCAACTTTAATCAAGATTGAAGCCACTTGCTTTGGATCATTAAGATATGAAACACCAACTTTTACTGTTGACGGAACGTATGAAAACTCTTTTGTAAAATTGAGAATCTGTTCATTAATTAATTGATTTGTCGGAATGATGGCTAGAGATTCATTGAGTGCATGTCTTATGTATGTGACTCCAGGAGTTATACTGTGAACATACCCATTAAATCCAGTGTTTAGCTGAATTCTATCTCCTTCCCATATTGTCTTATTTTTTCGGATTATCAGATATGCAAAATAGTTTTCCATGGTCTGCTTGAGTGCCAAGCCTACTCCCACTCCAAGTCCACCCGTTGCTGTAGCAATCACAAACAAATCCACTCCCCACCATGCAATTACACCCAAGATGGTTACAATAAAAATTCCAACTGGAAGAATTTGAGTAACAGATCTAGGCATTGATTTTTGTTTCTGTTCAAAATATCCAGCAGGTTTGCCACCGGGTATGATGTATTTGTAATCATGGAACCGTTTAACTTCCATCCAGTCATCTATGGAGTAAATTTCATGTGGTCTGACTTTCAGACTGAGTGTTCGTCCTGAAGCATTATTTCCACTCAAACATAGATTCAGGTATCTTTCATATTTTTTACGCTCAACTTCTTTCCATTTTTTAAACGGATCTTTTATCATTGTTTGATAGCTACCTATGGTCATCCCGTTTATTCTATGGTTTTCCAAATGTCTGCGACCTTCTTCAGTATCAAGACATTTTTGAAACTCCTCGGTGAATTCGGGAGGGATTTCTGTTGGAGGCATCCATTTGAAAAACTTGTGAAATAGATCTGGTGTATTTTCACAGATACCATATCGCTTTCCACTACAAACATCACATCTACCACATGGATCATCTGAAAAACCATGTTTTGTCTTCCAGTTTTCAAAATCTTCTTTCTCCTTTTGATCTGAATCATACTTTCGTATTATGATAGGAACTAATTGAGATACGGTATATCCTATAATTAGCATGTTGATAGAGTTTAAGATCTTTGCAAAAGTCTCTTTTACCATGTGAATTCCAGATGCCGAAACCTCAGATTCGTCAAACAAATCATAAATTTGAATATAAAAATTCGTGGTAGATATGAGGGCTAGTGCAAAAAATGGAAGTGCTACTTTACGCATAAAACGTGAGAGATGCGGTCTCGTATAACTAAATTGTAGTTTACGAATCCAATTTGCAAATTTAAAATAAATTGAAAAAATCACCACCAGACCAACTATTAAGAGAATTAACTGAACCCGAAGGTCATTATTTGACAATATCAACGACGAGAGATTCTGGATTTGTTCAGAAGACGTAAATATCTACCACTGAATGTATTTGTTTTATATTTATTTAAATCTGTAAGAAAACCAATTTTTATTTTTTATAATCCAAATACAGAAATTATTTTTGTAGAAAAAAATTTATAAATTTATTTTCATCATTGTTAAGTGTTTTCCTCAAAATAAAATAAATAAAAATTTTTTGCGAACGAAATAAATACGATGAGTCACATTATGATATATGGGGTTACAGAAATTTGATAGTTCTTGGAGTGAATTTAATTCTCCTTTGTATAAGGCATATACATTAATAAATTTCTGTGATATTCCACAAATAAAAAAATTATCACGGGAAAAACAATTTGAGATTGAAGTTGTCGGAAATGTATTGCCATTTAAGACTAATAATTACATAGTAGAACAACTCATAAACTGGAAAGCAGTGCCAGATGACCCCTTATTCATTCTAAATTTTCCGCAAAAAAATATGCTAAAACCAAAACATTATCTTACAATGGCAAGTGCATTGAAAAAAAACCTAGAGAAAAAAGAAATCCAAAAAATTGCTAACAAAATAAGATTACAATTAAATCCACATCCTGCTGGTCAGATGGAACATAATGTCCCACAACTAAAAGACGGAACCAAGCTTCATGGAATGCAGCACAAATACAAGGAAACCGTTCTTTTCTTCCCGAGTCAAGGACAAACATGTCATGCTTACTGTAGCTTTTGCTTTAGGTGGCCACAATTTGTTGGCATGGAAGAGCTCAAGTTTGCCATGCGCGAGACTGATCTTTTAGTTCAATACTTGAAAGAACATCCCGAAGTTACAGATGTCCTCTTTACAGGTGGTGATCCAATGATTATGAACTCAAGACTGTTATCGCAATACATTGATTCCATACTTGACGCCAAACTGCCAAACCTACAAACCATTCGCATAGGTTCAAAAGCACTGGCTTATTGGCCTTACAAATTTACATCCGATGACGATTCACAAGAAATTCTTGAATTGTTCAACAGGGTAACAAAAAAAGGAATTCATCTTTCATTTATGGCCCACTTTAACCATCCAGTTGAGCTTTCAACAGATGTTGTAAAATCTGCAATACATTCAATTCGAGAAACAGGTGCACAAATCAGAACCCAATCTCCAGTTCTGAGACACATTAATGATGATCCTAATCTTTGGGCAGAAATGTGGACAAAGCAAGTTTCTTTGGGATTAATTCCATACTACATGTTTGTTGTAAGAGATACTGGAGCACAGCATTATTTTGGCATTCCATTGATACAAGCACAGGAAATATTTCGTGACGCCTATCAGCAAGTAGGTGGACTTTGTAGAACAGTTAGAGGACCAAGTATGTCTTCTACTCCAGGTAAAATACAAGTTTTAGGGGTCGCCAATGTAGGAAAGATAAAAGCTATCGTTATGAGGTTTTTACAGGGAAGAGATCCCCAATGGGTACAGAAGCCTTTTCTTGCAAAATATAATGAAAAAGCGATTTGGATTGATGATCTGGAACCATTTTCAGGTAAGACATTTTTCTTTGAAAAGGGATTAGAAAAAATCTTGAAAAAAGATTCAAGGGCAGTTGGGAAAGACACTAGCATGGTAAGCGGTGGGCCCCCATAATACCATATCAAAAACACGGACATGTCAGAAAGCATTATCATTAAGAATTTACAAGAACAGGAAATTGATTTTGTTGATTTTTGGTTTGTCGATATTTTTGGTGAACTCCACAGTGTAGGAATACCATCATATTCACTCACTGAGGACCATTTCAACAAAGGTCTTGAAAAACTTGATGCAAGTTCTATTCGAGGATTCAAATCAGTGAATATGTCTGACATGGTTTTACTTCCTGATATTTCCACTTTCAAAATATTGCCACCGGATTATGATGATGATAAAAGAAAAAACGCAAGAATTTTTGTTGATCTATATGAGATTTCAAATTCTACTCATGTGAGATATAGCAAAGACTCTCGGAGAATTGTCACTAAAGCAGTGGGAGAACTAGAAAATTTTGGACTGACAAAAGCATTATGGGGTCCTGAGCTTGAATTTTTCATATTTGACAAAATTAGCATATTCCCATCCTCTATGGGAGCAACACAGTCTTATGGCGGTTCAGGATATTCCATAGAGTCTAGTGAAGCTCCTTGGACAAGCAGAAATGCAAGTAGAATAGATCTAAAGGGTGGATATTATCCCGCACAGCCAAGAGACACGCTACACAGAATTAGAAAAGACATCTGTGATGACATGTACAAATATTTTCAAATAAAGGTTGAGGCACAACACCACGAAGTTGCCACCTCTGGCCAATGTGAAATAAACCTGTTACATGATGAGACAATTGTTGCTGCAGATAATGCAGTCACTGCAAAAAATCTTGTCAAAGTAAAATCAAAGAAAAATGGGAAAGTTGCAACGTTTATGCCAAAACCAATCTATGGTGACAATGCATCTGCAATGCATATGCATCAGAGTGTGTGGAATGAAGAAAAAAACGTGATGTACGATCCAGATGATAAAGTAGCCGAGATTAGTCAATTGTGCAGATACTATATTGGGGGTTTACTTGATCATGCCGATGCATTATGCGCCATATCAAATCCAACTACGAATTCATACAAAAGACTCGTGCCTGATTTTGAAGCACCAGTAAATGTATGCTGGGGAATAAGCAATAGATCATCTGCAATTAGAATTCCAATGTATTCTAGAGGGAACGAGAAAAGTAAGCGAATAGAATATAGAGTTCCTGATCCTACTGCCAACATATATCTTCTTGAGGCAGCATTGCTTTTGGCAGGTCTTGACGGGATAAAAAATAAAAAAGATCCAGGTGATCATGTTGAGGAAAACGTCTATAGATTAACTCCTGAACAAAAAAGAAATTACAAAATAAGATCGCTTCCAAGTACACTGAAGGGTGCCTTGGAATCATTAAACAGTGACCAGAAATTTCTAGAACATGTATTTACAACGGGTTTCCTTGACACATACATATCAATGAAGTATGAAGAGTATGATGCATTTGCACAAACTCCAACACCATGGGAAGTCTCAATGTATATTGATACATGATCTAACATCTGAAGCAGGCCTAGTTAAAGGTGGGACGAACCAAGTGAACAAAACCTCCACTCAAGGGCCTTCTTTTATCCAACACCTAAACCGTAATTGATGCGATAAAAAATATCTCTTGATCTGTATGTTAGAATATGCCGTATTTGCTAGATTCCATCTCTTCTTTTATAGCAAATTTTACCTTCAAGTTCTTTTGAGCGATTTTTTGATCCAACCAATTTAAAAATTTGTGTTCCAGTGTCTTTCCTTTTATTCTCTCAAAATCTGGACCTATCTGGTCAGACAGCTTTTTTACAAGTGATATGTTGACGCATACAACATAAAAATGCCATCCAAACGCAAATTCTGAATCAGTTACGATAAAGTCGTTCTCTCCATGAACCATTTGTTCAAGGCCACTCAGTGTAGATATGATGGCTTTACTTGTAGCTTCATAATCAGTTGCGGAAACATTGATGTTTAGTCTTGCTTCCATTATTGCTTATTCAAGGTTTACAAATAAAAACCTGACTACTTACGGGCTGTCTTGGTTTATCAAATGTTCAACTTCGATATTAAAATACGTCTTGAGTATTCCCATGTAGCTCTTTATTGGCGGTGGAATATCATCTCCACACGCAATTCCGAGATTCTTTGCATTTATCCAAATCACAAGAGTTTGAAGTATTGTTAGAAATCTATCATTTTCCATATTTTTGGGCGCTATTGCTTTTGAGTATCGTTCTGCAAATTCCCATGCAGTAACAAAATCTATGCAATCCGTTTCAAACACTGCAATAATCTGTTCTTTTAAATCATTTGCCTTCTTGAACGGAACTTTGTTCAAAATGTAAGGAAATTCTACCTTGTCAGGTAGGCAGTCAGGTAATGGACCCCATATGGTTATGATTTTACAATCTTTTTTCAGCATGGAAAATTTTGGCATCATTTTTTCTATAATGGCATCATCTGAGAACCAAAATAAAATCACTGTTGCATCGTTGATATCTGTTTCTAAAATATTTTCACATTTTAAAATCCAATTGGAAAGACCCTTATCTTCAAATGTTTTCTTTGCTAATGAAATTTTTTCGTTACTACTGTCTATTCCTATGGCTTTTTTTACACCAAATTCTTCCAGTGCAATAGATAAACTGTGCCCATTACCACATCCTAGATGATAAAAAATATCATCTTTATTCAAAGATGCAAATTCAAAAATCTCTTTAAGAGTAGCATCTGGTAATTCAACATCCTCGCCAGTCATAATTGACTTGGGAAGCGTTTTTAGATATTCCTCTATTTTCATAAAAAGAGAATTTTTGATACTAAATTTATTCCCTTATTCTCTCTAGGGCGGAAACTGCTTGCCACAATGTTACTCTCACGTATGATGGCATGTTTGGGTCTTGTGTTATTTCATCAAGAACACTTATTGCATTAGAAGCTCTAACAGAAACAGAATATTCCTGTTTTTTTAGTCCAACTACCAGATCTGCAAGATTCTTCTTTATGTTTTTTGGAGTTGAAGGATTTGTGGTTATTTCTTCAAGTGTGGAAATTGCCGCATTAAGAGTTTCATCATTTTGATTTTTCTTTTCTACCATACGTGGATCACGCTAAAACTAATTGCACTTATTTTATAAGGTTTGCATCATACTTCCAAAAAGATGTTTTCTGACTCTACTATCACTTTGTACGAATGTAAATCCTTTATTTTGGCAGGAAAAGCTGCAAGTTTTCCCGTTTTACAATCAAACTTTGCTCCATGCCAACCGCATGTTACTGTAGATCCTTCCAAAACTCCTTCAGAAAGACTAGCTCCTGCATGTGTACAAGTATCGTCCATCGCATAGAAACTACCGTTCATGTTGATTATCAGTATATCCTTTCCATCTGCTATGATTTTTTGTATTTTACCAGTAGGAATGTCTGTGGTTTTACCAACGATTATTTTTCCCATGAAGCGATTATTATAATGACTCTTAATAATTTTAGTGTTCGATATGGATTTAACGTAGAAACTTTAGACGAACTTTACTGTGTTTTCTAATTTTCCAAGTAGTTCTATTTCCATCTCTATTTTATCACCGTTTTTCAAAAATACTGCATCAGGTTTGTTTAACATAACCCCAGCTGGAGTACCAGTTGATATGATGTCACCTTTTTCTAACGTCATAACCTTGCTTAAGATTGAAACTATTGAAGTTACTTTGAGATGCATGTTAGAAGTTGAAGAATTCTGTCTAATGGTACCATTAACCTTAGTCATCATCTTGAGATTTTGTGGATCAGGTATTTCGTCAGAAGTAGTTACCCAAGGCCCACAAGGTGCAAATGTATCAAATCCCTTTGCACGAGTAAATTGTTTATCCTTAGCTTGAATGTCACGAGCCGAGGCATCATTTAGTATCATATAGCCAAATATGGAATTTTTTGCTTCTTCCTCAGAAACGTTTTTGCAATCTTTTCCAATTATCAATGCAAGTTCTATTTCATAATCAAGCTTTGATACAAATGCTGGGCAGACTATGTCAGAAGTTGCTCCATTAAGAGTTGATCTTGGTTTTATTATTATGGCTGGTTCATCCGGAGGGATCAAGTTTTGCTCTTTTGCATGATCTTTGTAGTTAAATGCAAGACAAATTATCTTTGATGGATTTGGAATAGGCGGAAGAAGTTTAAAGTTTGATATAGTGTTATCGTAATTAAGGTGAGAAGCTTTTTGTTTTATTTCATCATACCATCCGTCAAATAGAAAATCCTTGATACCTTGTGGTATTGGAATTCCAGTCTGTGCCGTCATGCTTTCTCTTGTGAGAACTTTATCTCCATTAACAAATCCATATGTTTCCATACTTTCTTTTAGTAATCTAGCAATTCTCATTTTATTCACTTATGTGTGTATATCACTTGATTTGCAGAATCTTTCCTGCAATATCCATATCTTACGAACTGAATTTCTGTACCCACATTTAATTCTAAGTAGTAGGGTTCGGTCAAAGCTTGTTTAATTTCCAAACTGTTTTCATTGAATTGTTCATTTACAAAAAGAATCTTTGGGATCAAAACCTCTATTTTAACAGAATTTTGTCTGGGAACCCACTGAATTTTTGGAATCTCTGGCTTGAAATTATTGTCAGTAACCTCTGCCTCTATGTCTGACCCTGCTTTGATGATCTTAATATTGTATAATTCCAGTAATCTTATCTCATCTCCTACTTTCAGAGATTTTGCATCATTACCTGAGATGTAAAAAGATCCATCTAGTTGAATTTTTCTCTTACCCATGTCTTTCTGAGGATGATTTGGGATTTCTATTTCTGTCAAATTATTGTTTTTTACTACTAGTTTTACAGGATCAATAGCGATGAATAATCGTATACTTGTAGGATCAATTATTTTCCTATTAAAAGACTCCAAAGTCTCAAAAGGTGCCAAAGTATCGGATTTTGTGAAACTTAATGAGAGCACGAATTTTCTTATCGCTTCAGGAACAATTCCTCTCCTTCGCATTGCCTCAAGAGTTGGCAATCTAGGATCATCGTAACCTGAAACTTTTCCATCTTGTACAAGTGGTTTTAATATTCTCTTAGACACTGGCATTCCATCAAATTCTAATCTTGAAAATTCAAGAACTGTCGGTTTCCTCATTTTGAGCTTGTCAAGAATTGTATGATAAAGCTCATTGCGTAGCTCGTATTCTTTTGTTCTAAATGCATGTGTTACGCCATCGATACTATCTTCTATGGCCACCGCAAAATCATAGTTGGGCCATACGCGGTATTTGTTCTTATGAATGGGATGAGATTCATCTATTATTCTTAATAATGTGGGATCTCGCATCGCCGTATTCTCTGAATGCATATTTCCACGGAATCTTACAATTGCCTCGCCTGGCTTGTATTTTTCAAACATGTTTTTCCACCGTTTCATATTTTGTGGAAGATCGCCCAAACTACATTTGCAAGCCAGCATCTCTCGTCTGTTTTTACTTATGGTCTCTTTATTGCAAGTGCAAACGTATGCATCTCCTGATCGAATAATCTCTTCTGCTTTTTTGTAAATTAATTCCATGTCATCTGAAGTATTTTTTACACGATCATATTTTACGCCCAGCCAATCAAGTCCTACTTTTATTGCAGCATAATACTCTAACCGTTCGTTTTCTGGATTTGTGTCATCGAATCTAAAGATTAACTTGCCTCCATACATTCGTGCATATTCCTCGTCTATTATTGCAGCTTTTGCATGACCAATATGCGGATAACCATTTGGCTCAGGTGGAAATCTAGTTACCACTTTACCTTGTTCTGCATCACCAAGAGGTGGTAGGCCAACTCTGTCCTGTTTTGGTTTTACTATGAGCAATTCTGGAAAGTTGGTTTCAAGCTCCGATTTTTGCATCGATGTAGGGATTGTATTTACTTCGTTTACTACTTCTGAAATGATTGGTATTATCTCCTTTATCTTTTCTTTAAGCTCAGGTTTGGATCCAATCACTTTTGAAATTATGGAATCATTTCTAGTTTTTCCATCATGTTCAGAGGCATTTAACAGAGCAATTCCACGTATGACCTTCCTTATTTCATCATCCAATTATAGACTCCTCTCTACTACAAAATCTAACAAGGAAAACAGGTCTTTTTTTGCAGAATTGTCATACTTGGAAATAGATTTCATTGCAATATTCAGATGGTGAGAAGCTTTACTCCGAACAGTTTTTTCAATACCAAGAGAAGATATTACTTCCACCGCCTTTTCTACTTCTTTTTTTGATGCGGATGAATTACCAAACGCATTGAGGATGGCTTTTTTCTCTTTTCCTTCTGCAAGTTTTATGGCTAAAAGAATTGGCAAAGATTTTTTTCCTTCTCTTATGTCATTTCCCACAGGTTTCTTCGTAATCTTGGGATCTCCTATTACTCCGATTAAATCATCTACTATCTGAAAAGCTATACCTAAATTTTTACCATAAATGGAAAGTCTATTTACGTCTGATTCTGTAGTGTTGGCACAAATAGCGCCCATTGCACAAGATGCTACAAATAGAGACGATGTCTTTTTTTCTATCATCTTTATGTATTGTGGCTCTGTGGGGATAATCTTTGATTGGGCCATGCTTATGTCTAACACCTGACCCTCACATACATCACTACATGCTCTTGAAAGTGTAGCTATGAGAGAAAGACTTACCTCCTTTGGAGCTGTAGATTCTGAAATAACTTCAAAAGCCTTTGAAAAAAGCAGATCACCAGCTAGGATTCCTACTGGAATTCCAAATCTCATATGAACAGTTGGTACACCGTGTCTTACCTCATCATTATCCATTATGTCGTCATGAACTAGTGTGAAATTATGTACCATTTCAATTGCAGCCGCTGCAGGAATTGCTTGTTTTATTGATCCATCTAAAAGCTGACAACTCTTTAGAACTAAATATGGTCTTAGACGTTTTCCTCCGTGTTCTATTAGATAACTTGCAGCTTTGTATAGATCAGAGGGCTCGCCTTTGAGCCTTGATAAGAGAAAGGAGTCAATTCTCTTTGCGTTGTTTACTGTATTTAATTTCGTTACTTTTTCAACTCCCATTTATGATCTGGAAAATGATGTTTCAACGAAATTTCCAAACGATTTTTAAGTCCAGCCACGTTCCACATTTCAAGAATTCTCTTATGGGATTCTGTCACGTTATTTTCTGACTCGGAAAGAAAATACAACGCAACCAGCATCCAAGGACAGAAAATCTGTGGTGACTTATCAATTTCAGATAAAAGTTCATCCAATGTAACTAATTTGATTGCGGAGATCTCATCTTCTACAAGTTTTATTTTGTCAAGATCATTGTCTATTATACCTATTAAAGTACCACAGACCTCGTTTTCTGAACCAATATCTTTGTAAGGTACATGATATTCAAACTTAAACAAGTAATCCAATTTGCAGTTTATTCCAAGCTCTTCTGGCAGTCTTCTTTCTGCTGAGGATACATATGTTTCAGATTGTCTGGGATGACTTGCAACTGTTCCATCCCAGTCTCCGGGCCAAAGCATCTTGCTCTTGCTACGCTGCGTTAACAAAAGTTTTCCTTCGTTATTGAATAACAAAATTGTAAACGCCCTGTGCAATTTTCCATTAGGTAAATGACACTTTACTTTTTCTTCAGTCCCTACCTGATTATCATTACTGTCTACCAGAATCAAATATTCCATGCCTTGTTTATCCTCTGAATATGGTTCCTTCAAATTCTTTTCCATTGATTGCGTTTATTATTCTTTGAGGGGTTTTTCCATTAACCAAGAAGACATCTGTTCCACTTTTGGATATTTCAATAGATTCCATTATTTTACGCTTCATTCCTCCAGTCACATCCATCTTTACATCAGTAATTATGGGTCTCTCTGTGGTTATCTCTCGAATTAATTTTCTAGTCTTAATGTTAGAATACACTCCATCCACATTTGTCACAAAAATTGCAAGGCGAGGTTTTAAGATTTTAGTTAGCATTCCCATTATTTTGTCTCCGGACAGTATGAAGAACTTATTTTTGCCAAACCACATGACATCTCCATAAGAGATCGGAATCAATCCTGTGTTGGAGATTTTTGGAATTTCTTTAACTTTTTTTATTATGGGTTTGTTTTCAAAAATAAAATCAGTTGGAGGTAAGCAATATGGACTAAGATTTGATTGAAGTAATGTCTGAAGAACAATATTATTTAATTCCACCATTGAATTCTTGACAACCGAAACACCTCTAATACTATATCTGTCAGGTTTTGTATGCATGTCATATTTTACAGACCAATAATGTCCAAAAGAGCCTCCCCCGTGAACTATCATATATGGCTCCTTCACCCTTTTCAAGTGCAAAGCAATTTGCTTAATCGTAGACACATTGGCTGTTAGTGGTCTCTGTTTGTTTGTGATTATTGATCCCCCAAGTTTAATCAAAATCATGATTTTTAACAGTGATATGGTCGGTTTTAAAAAGTATCTCTCGCATTTCCGCCTATAGTTAAGATAATGATTTTCTATTATGTCACAAGTAACTTAGTCCATTGAAATCTATCTTTGCAATAAAACAATCGCTAATTTTTTTTAAATTCTCTAATGTACTAGTTACATTGGATTCGTCCACTAAGGAAATTATACATCCACCTCCCCCCGCTCCAGTTATTTTAGCTCCATATGACGTCTTGGATGCTTCTTTTACTAGAAGATCAAGCTTATCTGTTGACACATTTATTCTCTCTAATAGTTCTTGATTTTTTGATATTAGCAAACCAAGTTTGTTTAGATCGTTTTGCTTTAATGTAACCAATGCATTTCTTACCAATTCATTTTCTTGTTCGCACATTTCGGAAAATATTTTCTCATTTCTGTTTTTAAATTCTCTGACCTTCAAAACAACTTCTCTTGTACTGTGAGCCTGATTTGAATTTGCTATTATCAAACTGAGATTATTCCTAGAACTGATCTTCTCAAATCCATTCTTACTGTATTCCATTAGCCCTCCAAAAACAGAGACCGACGAGTCTGCACCCGATACATCCTCAAATATTATGCGTTCAGATTCGATGGATTTTTTTAGAATTTGTTCATTGGACTTTTTATTGAATAGTCCGGTAACTGATGCTGTTACAGCAACACATGCTGCAGAAGACGAACCAAGACCTATTCCTGCAGGAATCTCAGATTCTAAAACTATCTCTATTCCCTTGTTTTCATTAAATTCTTTCAGAGTTTCCTTTGCTATGTGGAAAAAAGGTCTCATGAATCTAGCTGATATTGAATTCAGGTCGGAAACTGTATCCAAATCAAGTTCTGCATTTCCCAGCTCTGACCTTATGCGTATTCTTCTCTCATCTAAAAATTGTGATGTAGCTGTGATTCTTTTGTCTATAGCACAAAGTATGGCCTTGGCGCCATATACAACAAAATGTTCTCCGAAAAGAATGACCTTGCCTGGGGCCGATGCTATTGATTTCATGAAAAAGTGATCGATGCATATCCTACCACTGAGTTTTTTTCGCCCGTTACATCTCCACTGGTGGCATACTTTGCTAGCGTACCTTTAGTAGCACCCAGTTCTTTGCAGGCTATCATGGTAGAAGCCATCGCCCCATATCCACAAGCGCTTATCTGATTTTCATGTAATGTTCTATAGAACTTGTCAACATCCATTCTAAGTATCGACTCGATCAAAGATTTGTCTTGCTTATGAGCATATTCATTTTCTTCATAATGGGTAAAGTCAGAGGAACCTACTATTACCGTTTTTTTCCTTTTGGCTATCTTTGATATGGCCATGCCAATCTCTTTTGCTACATTGTAGCTTTGGTCTATCAAAATTATGGGAAGTATCTTAAATTTATGAGAATAGATTTCTTGCAACATTGGTATCTGGACTTCAAGACTATGATCTCTTGTATGTGAAAAGAAATCCAATTCTACAATCTTTGATGTTTTGTTGATTTCAAGTGCCGCCTCAGTGTCAACCTCAACATCCCCCAGCGGTGTTTTCCACAAACCATCTTTCATTGTAGCTACGTTACAACCTATTCCCCAATGATTTGGCCCTATGATTATGACTAGCTCTGGTCTCAGCGAAGAGATCGCATAATATGAATTCGCAGCAATTGGGCCAGAATACATGTATCCGGCATGGGGACAAATGACTCCAACTATGTTTTCATTATTTGTTGAGGGCGGTAATTTTCCAGGACCAAAACTATGTAGAAAACAATCTCTAATTGCTGATCTTAACTCTTGTTGTGTTTTTGGATAGAACATCCCAGCTACAGCTGGTGTTCTTACCTGCATCCCTGTTATTGCCTCTGACTTCTCATTCTCATGGGAGAAGTTCTTTCAGCTTCTTCCTCTAGTTCTTCTTCTGTTATCTTTGTCTCAAAGTCATCTATTTCGTATTTCATTGATGCATCAGTTTTGAGATCTCCTTTCTGTAATAATATTTCTCTAGCTAATAGCCAGTATATTGCGGCAAGGGATTTTCGACCTCTATTATTTGCAGGTATAACTAAATCAACTTTGGATGTGACATTGTCTGTATTTGCAATTGCAATAACTGGTATGCCAGCATTTGTAGCCTCTAACACTGCTTGTTCATCAACTTGAGGATCTGACACCATGACTAGTTCGGGTTCAATGTAATAAGGCAAAAGTGGATTTGTGAGAGTACCAGGCATAAATCTGCCCAGCATAGGAGTAGCATGTGTTAATTCGCAGAACTTTTCAATCGGGGTACTTGCGTATTCTCTACCTGAGCAAATGAATACTTTAGAAATAGTTGCCCTGTTGATGAATTTAGCAGCAGTCTGAATACGAGACAGTGTCTTTTTGCTATCGATAATGTAAAGACCTTCATTTGTGGCCTTTGTAATGAATGGTATCATAAATTTTGTTTTTACCTGAGTTCCTACTCTTATTCCTGTAGACAAGACATATTTTTCCATATGTTCAAATTCTTCTTGTTTACTCATGACGTGTTCTTAAATCTCGACCATTCCACGTATTAAATCATACTCTGAGATGCGTAGCAATTCATTTAGTTTAGCTACTCTCTCTCCTCCTACCACCCCCACCTTCAACATCTTGGATCGTGTAGCTATTCCAATATGTGATATGTGAGAATCAGAAGATTCACCAGATCTGTGAGAAGTGATTAACTTTATGTTATTTTTGGAGGCCTCCTTTGCAAATTCAAGAGCATCGTAAAGACTTCCTGCTTGATTTACCTTCAAAATGGCAGCGTTACATGCTTTTTTTCTTATCGCGTTCTTCAAAATCTCGGTATTAGTTACCAAAAGATCATCTCCAGTTATCAATACATTTGGAAATCTTTTTGTCAGAATACCCATGTCTTCAAATGCTTCTTCATGACAAGCATCTTCGGCATATGCAAGTTTGTATTTCTTAATTATTTCTGAAGCAAATTCAATTTGTTCTTCTGGTGTATTCTCAAAGCCTGCTCTATCATAGACATATTTCTTCTTCTCTTCATTCCACTGGGTAGTTGAAGCAAAATCCACTCCCAACGAAACCTCTTTTCCTAATGTGAATCCTAGTTGTTCACATGCTCTAGCAGAAACTTCCAATGCTTCATCATTGTTAAGTTTTGGAGCCCATCCACCCTCATCTCCCCTTCCATTTGTAAATCCAGGATCTTTTTTTGCGAGTATCTTCCCAAGTTCTTTATGTATAGCAAAATTGACTTCTATTGCATCTCTGATGGTCTTTGAACCGGTAGCACAAACTAATATCTCCTGAATGTCTGGAGTACCGCGGCCAGCATGAGCTCCCCCGCCTAAAATGTTGCCTAAGGGAAAAGGAAATCTAAGATCAGAATCTTTGTTCAATACGCTGAACATTGGAATGCCTTCTGATTTTGCCGCACAATCCATAGCTGATATTGTGATAGAAAATGCAACTGAACCGCCAATTTTAGAATAGTTAGGTGTTGAATCTATTGTTCTTAATGCTTCATGAATGGATTTTAGGTCGGCCGGGTTTAATCCGATAAATTTTTTCTCATTTGCCTTTAAAATTTCAAGGCTCTTCTCAGGTTCATTGTCAGGAAAACTTTGTGCTTCATATTTCCCCACACTTGCACCAGACGGTGCACAAACTCTTCCTACATATTCATTATCTGCTATGACATCTACCTCAATTGTTTTACAACCCCTGCTGTTGTACAGCAGTCTTCCCTTTACTGCCGTAATCCGCGCCATTCTATTCTAGCTCGGATTGAACCTCTTGCTCCCTTCTCCTAATTGCTTCGTAAAATGGAATAACTTGATGAATTGTTTCGACCGCTGTTAACATCATGGCTCTACAACAATATCGTTTTAATCCAAAGGAGTTTAGAACCTTTGCCGGATCTTCACCACTTTTTACACGATTTTGATATTCTTTGAATTTATCTGCGATTAAATTTCCACAAGTAAAACATCTTACAGGGATTAACACGTCTCAAAAAGTAATCAAGGCTTATAAAAACCATACATGGGTATTGCATCTGCGGGAGTCGCCCAGCCTGGTCAAAGGCGCTAGCTTGAGGGGCTAGTATCTTAGGATTTCGAGGGTTCAAATCCCTTCTCC
>JBOGQT010000055.1:0-19889 GCA_050749105.1 Nitrosotalea sp.
TTTAGGATCCTAGATGATCCAAGGTGGTATGTAGAGCAGATTAATCCATTGGATAGCACCACTCTGAATATACCTGTATTTGCAGACCAAAACATTGCAAATGAAGCAGTCAACTTTAACGTCAATATACAATACACAAAGGATGGCTCTACAGTATTAGAACAACAGAACTTTGCCACATATATCAGACCAGTCATAGACGTATCAGTTTATGGAGTACAATCACAGGTAATTGCCGGACAAAAAAACATTATTGGAAATGTTCTCAATGAGGGCAACCTCAAGGGTCAGTTTGCTATAGTAACAATTGATCCAATGGAGGGCTCGACAATTACAGAAGCAACAGAATATATCGGCGATATTGACATTGATGCCCCGACTCCTTTCAATGTTCCAGTTCAATCAACAGCAGGGCAAGTGTCAGGAGATCAAAAGGTTTTGGTAACTTTGACCTACAAGGATACGCTACTACAACTTCATACAATAACTCAGGTGGATACTGTATCATTTGGAGTAGCACCACTTCAATCTGATGGTTTCTCGCAATTACAGCCGGTGATTCTTGTTGCCATTGCAGCAGGAATTGGGGGTATAGTCTTTAAGATAAGGAAAAAACCCAAGCAACTTGTAGAGAAGCAAGTGGAAGAAACAAGCTAAAGTTATTATTTAGAGACAGTCGTTTTTTTGTCTATGGCTTCGGATGAGATCGAAGTCCCAAAAGAAGTTCGTCCTTTTATGCTAGAGAATGCTGAGGAAACAAATTTGGGCCAAAAAAATGGAGCCATAAGGCAGCTCCGATATGGCAATCTGCACATTCGAGAATATGGCGACAAGTATCTAGTTCATATGGATAAAGCAGATCCTAGAAACAATCCGTTGGGTCATCTTATACATGATGCTCCAGAATTTCTAGTAGGTATTGCAAGTGCTTATTGGGGCGGAACAAAAGTAGCTTCTGAAATATACAAATTACAAAAGAACAAACCATTTGCAGCAATTGGATCTGGTATTGCAGGCCTGCTTGTCTCAGCTATTACAGGATACATGGGATATTCCCTAGTAAAGAAACTAAAGGACTTCTAGGGGGAATCTGTCATTTCAAAATCTCGAACACTTGGCACTTTCATCAAACTTTTACCTCTTGTCATAGCTTTGAGAAAAGATAGGAGAGAGTGGGTAAAAAAGGAAGGAAAAAATGTAAACCTGTCAAGATATCAAAAAAATGCTCAAAAGGCTCTCAAAACTTTTGTTTCTCTTGGGCCAGTCTACATTAAACTCGGACAATGGCTTTCATCAAGAGCCGACATACTTCCACAACCATACTTGGAAGAACTTGCAAAACTTCAGGATGAGGTACCAGCAGCTCCATTTGAGCAAGTAAAACCAATTATAGAAAATGATCTGGGGCCAATTGAGAGAAATTTTGACTATGTTGACAAAAATGCAATTTCTGGTGCATCACTTGGCCAAGTATATCGTGCAAAAATAAAAGGACAAGATGTTATCATAAAAGTAAAGCGACCTGGAATAGAAGAAGTGGTAGAAAAAGACATCAAGGTTCTAAAGAAAATTATCCCTTTTGCAATGAAATTCATCGACCCAAATCTACGGTATTCGGCAGAAGCCATGCTTTCACAATTCATAGAAACAATACATGAAGAAATGGATTATCGAATAGAGCTGCAAAATCTAAAGACAATACGAAGAAATCTTCATAGCTATCCCAAGGTAATAATTCCCTCAATTATGGAGGATTATTCAAGCAAAAACGTACTTACCATGCAGTATATTCCGGGAATCAAGATAACTAACGTAAAGGCACTTGACGAGGCTGGAATTGATAGAGAACAGCTTGTGGTTCGTGCTCATAAGGTCTTTTTCACCATGCTTCTTCGCCATGAGATGTTTCATGCAGACCCACATCCGGGAAATATCTCAGTCACAAATGACGGCTCTCTCATATTGTATGATTTTGGAATGGTAGGAAGACTTGACACTAAAACCCGCCTAAAACTGATACGCTTGTATCTTGCGCTTGTTGAAAAAGATCCTTCAAGGACAGTGAACGCCATGGATGACCTTGGCATGTTGATGCCAGGATATGACAGGGGAATCATTGAACAGGGAATTGGGTTGTCTATTCAAGCAATGTATGGAACCAAAGTAGACAGGATGGAAGTCAAGGCACTAATGGAGCTTGCAAATAAAACAATGAGCAGATTTCCATTCAAGCTTCCAAAACACCTGGCACTTTACATGAGAATGACATCAATTCTTGAAGGAATTTATCTTACACACAAGGTGAACTTTAGATTCATTGGAGTTTTGCAAAATATTCTGGAAGAAGAAAATGTTGTAAAGGATGCTTATGTAGAAGAGGTCAAACTTGCATTTAATAGATTTGTAAAATCTGTCGACTCTGCAATAGCAATTGTTCCAGAGATCCGAAGATTTCTAGATGATACAAAAAGAATGCGAGAAAATACGCCAAAATCAAAAAATGTATTGCTTGCAGGAAGCATCTTGTCAGCAGCGGTCTTTATTGGATCTACGATACTCTATACAACAAATCATTTGATAGGTGTGGCAGGCATGATAGGTTCTGTAGCTATTATGGGAATCACTGTTGCAATGAAAGAACATTAATTATTCTATCGAGATATTTTTTCCAGTTTTTATTGGAATTGATAGCGTAAGTACTCCGTCACGATACTTTGCAGATGCACCAAGGTCTTCCTCCTCTTTTACCATCATCGGCAGTCTGATCTTTTTGTCTATAACATTAGGTCTTTGGCGCCAGATCACTGTACCCTCATCAACTGTTTCTCTTTTTGCGCTTATGGATAGTATGTGGCCATGGATTCTAAGTTTGATATCCTTTTTATCAAATCCAGGCATGTCTATTGCCACAAGGAGGCTGTCATTTTGTATTATCACATCTACTGGAGGAAGCACAAATTCGTAGAACTCTCTTGACTTGTTTCCAATCTCTTTCATGACTTCTTTTACCATGTAGTAACCCAAGCCCATTTGTTATTTTAGTACTTTTTTGATTATTAAACGTTAGTCAAATTTACAATTTATCTACTGCCCCATTCAATAGGATTTGATGATTATAGTCGTAGAAGGTTTTGACCAGGCAGGAAAGAAAACACAATCAGGACTTTTGGCTAAATTTTTAAAGACCAAAAATATCAAATCAAAAATATTCAGCTTCCCAGATTACAGTACGCCCATTGGTAAGGAGATAAGACGTTATCTTAGCGGAAACCGATCATTTCCTCCTCAAGTGGTTCATTGTCTTCTTGCAGCAAACAGGTGGGAAAGGGCAGAAGAAATCAACAACGCGCTTTCAGAAAATAATATTATAATTATGAATCGATATTATCAATCAAACTTGGTTTATGGAATAGTAAATGGGCTTGATATGAAATGGCTTGAAAATCTCGATAACGGGCTTCCAAAAGAAGACCTTGTAATTCTTCTTGATGTACATCCAACTGATTCATTTTCTCGCAAAAAAGAAAAACGCGACAAGTTTGAAGAAAACATAGACTTTGCCCAAAAGATTACTCGAACATACCGAAAACTAGCAAAGGAATTTGGTTGGCATGTTGTAAATGCATCGCGTCATAAACAAGCAGTACATCAAGACATCAGACAAATTGTTCTCAAATATATCATGAAATAATATGACAAAAAAATATCTCCAAATAGTTGATCCAATTCATGGATTCATCAATGTTCACGGACACGAGATTGATCTTATTGACAGCCCCATCTTTCAGAGGCTTCGCAGAATAAGACAACTTGCAGGAGCCCATCTTGTATATCCAGGAGCACAACACTCAAGATTTGAACACTCGCTTGGAACCATGCATGTTGCAGGCCAGGTAGCATCAATATTAGAAGAAAGAGGATATCTTGGATCTGATGATATAGAAAACCTACGGCTTGCAGCTCTTTTACATGACATAGGCCACGGGCCATTCTCACATCTATTTGAGGAGGTGCTTCAAAAAAAGAAAAAAATTTCTCACGAAAAAATTGGCAAGAACCTCATACTACAATCAGAAATTGGCGATCTTGTATCAAAAGGCGGTTTTGATAAGACCTTCATTAGCAAGCTAGCATTTGGAAATTCAAAATATCAATTTATGAACGAAATTATTTCCGGCGGTCTGAGTGCAGACATGATGGATTATCTCCTTCGTGATGGTTATTTTACAGGAGCAGAGCATGCAAGAATTGACTTTAAGAGAATTATAAATTCACTTGATGTTTACCAAAGAAAGCTTTCTCTTAACAAATCTGCCCTTCGCTCATTTGAATCAATGATGATCTCAAGGTATCAGATGTTCAGAGCAGTCTATTTTCATAAGACTGTTAGGGCAGCAGAGGTAATGTTGCTTGAATCGATGTTGCTTGCAGACAATGAACTTGGGCTTGCAACGGACAACCTGCAAAAATATGTACAACTCACTGATGAGCTTGTCATCTCAAAGCTAATCTCTCTACCAAAAACAAGTTCTGAACTTAAAAGAGCAAGCCAGCTGGCACTAGACTATCAAGAGCGCAGACTGCTAAAATGCGTATATGAAAAAATTTTTATGAAACCCAGAATGGGCAAGATAAATCAACTGGAACTGCGACATGATATAGCAAGAAAAGCCAAAGTCAACGAGGTCGAAGTATTTGTTGACATATCAAAGACACCATCAATTCCACTTGCACCTTCAAAAAAAGAATCGCAATCAATAATTCTTACCTCAAGTAGAGAAGCAGGTCCAAAGGAAGCCTATGAACTTCCAATATCTGAGATTCCACTAGTATCTGCCATCTCGGGATTCATGGATATTCTTCGAATCTATACAAGGCAGCAATTTAGAAAAAAGGTTGAAATGGCAGCACAAGTCATCCTTGGTGAAAACAGGTAATGCGAAAAAGAATTGTAATAAAGCTATCAGGTAGCCTCTTTGGTCTGGAAGACACAAAGACATTGAAACAATTTGCAGAATTTTTTGTCAAGTCAAGTAAGATTTGCCAGCCAATCATAATTGCAGGTGGAGGTAAGATAGCAAGACATTACATTTCACATGCACGGTCATCAGGTGCCGATGAATCTACACTTGATGAGCTAGGAATTGAGGTATCCAGACTAAACGCAAGATTATTGATCTTTGCACTGCAAGACAAGGCATATCCACATCCTCCTACTAATTTGAAGGAAGTGGCTAATGCTGCAGACAGTGGTTTGATAGTAGTCACGGGTGGCTTGCATCCAGGACAGAGCACAAATGCTACTGCTGCACTAATCGCAGAAAAAGTACGGGCAAATGCATTTCTTAATGCTACTGATGTGGATGGTGTCTATGATTCTGATCCACGTAAAAACAAGCACGCAAAAAAATTCAAAAAAATTCCACTCAAGAGACTTCGAGGCATGCTTGTACACCAAGATTCGGTTGCAGGCGGATATGACCTGATGGATATAGTAGCCTTGAAGGTTATCGAGCGCTCCAAGATCAAAACAAGAATTCTCAAGGCTGATATCAAGTCATTAGAAAAAGCTATCAAGGGAAGTCCAGAAGGTACGGAAATCACACTAGTCTAACAGTGCCAGTATACTCTGGAATACCGGCAGCAATTGCTTTTTGTAAAATTTCTCTTACCTTCTCTTCGGGTAAAACCTTTGACTGTGCCTTGGCATATCCTTCTTCATCCACTATGACAGCAACCCACCCCTCTGGTTTTTGAGCTACGGACACGAGTTCCTTGTCTCCTACTGGAACAAAAGTTCCTTGGGATTGCTTGACTGTAAGAGTAAGCATGGCAAAACCGGCATGTTCAAACAGAGTCATCTGTGATTTTTTTGCTCTATCTTGGCCAATTCTTATGGCTTGATGATATTGCATGAATTTAGATCTTGAAACTTTTACTATAAGGGTTTTCAGCTCAAGGTTTAATTGAAGACTAGATTCATTGCGTATTACGCTTGGATACAAGAATCATACTTGGCATAGCAGCTGTAGCAATTATGGCAGTTGTTGCTGTAGTTGCCACTCTGCCAGGTTCAGGCTTGATAAAAAATTTTGTACCACAGGGACCAAATGTGCCTACAGCACTAACAGCAATTTCAACTGACATCAAACCCATTTCTATAACATATAATGGAACCTCGATTGTTTCAGCTAGTGAAAGAAATGCTACGATACAAACTAATTTTTACATCACAAATCCAAATCCTACTACGGTAATTCTTGAAGCCATAAACTATGCTATCTCTGCTGATGGTACAGTGATTGGATATGGCCAGATAGGAGCAAGATACGAAGGAAGTTGGGAAAGCTCTTACTATTATCCCCTAATAGAGAACAGTTCATCAAATATGGGTAACAGTACGCTCATTGAAAACACTGGAAACTACCCTGCTATCTGGTCTGATCTGGAAAAAGGTACAGCAAAGATTACAATATCAGGCTCTGCCTACTATGCAACAAAGACTGCGTTTAACGGCAACGACTTTACACAAGATTTTAACTTTACACAATCCTAGTCTAATGTAATACCGGGTTGTATCTAGATCGCATGAATTTTACCAAGTAGACAAAACCAAGAATTATCCATGTAAGTATCATTGCACTCCAAACAAATACAATGATTTGTCCCAAACTTATGTTTGATTGTTCCATAATTGTAGTCACTTGGGATGGCAATACCGTCTCTATTTGGTACAGAGGAAAAATATACTGATTGATATCTTGATTATATTGTAGATTGTAGCCAAGTAGACGCACTATTGCATGCCAGCCAAAGAAAAATGTAACAAAAAAGAAAATAGACTTTCTACCAATTGCCTTTTTGTATCCTCTTTTTTCATATCTCTCAAGTTTTTGCTTTACTTGTGCAAGTTCTGTTTTTAGTTCATCAACAGACTGTTGATGTCTGATTTTTCTTTTAGATGGATCTACATACATTGAGATTAATGATTCGAGATATTTTCTGTCAGAGATATACAATGGTCTGCTGTCTTGAAGCATGCTTAGAATGTAGTTTAACCTACCACTGTCTCCCTTTCTTGTATCAATCAAGTACAGCACATGCTCAATTAACTCCTCGTCCACTGTAATCACCTATGCCTCAATACGGGTTGAATCACTGGGTCGGATTTTAGATAACCTTATCAACATTATCAAGCTCCTTTGGAAAAGGATTTTGATTATTTGTCAGTCCACTTTCTTGAGGAAGCTTATGATGGGTTCTTTGTCTGTATCTGATAATGATGAGAATCCCTCCAGCAGCTCACGTTGAATCATAAATGCCTCATCTAATGTCTTTTTTACACTATCGCTATCAAACGGAACTAATTGGTTTATCTTTCCCTTACTGTATGATTCGACATATCTTCTTAGCAGAGATGAGACAAAATTTGGAGCAACACCAAGTAACGTAAGAATTGAGTTTTTTAGCTCCTTGTCTTTTGAGTTAGAATTTTCAAAGAATTCACTCATGATTCTTACCCGCTCGTTTCCAATCTCTGATAAAGATGCAGCGACCAACAAACCTCCTTCTGTCAGCCGATAGTATGGTACTCCTTGTTCTTGAAGTGCCTTGGGGCCTCGTTTTATTGGAAGCCTACCTGATTCTTCAACAATGCCCAGCGGCAAAAGAACCTCGTCAAGATCCCTGAAGATCCCAGAATAAATATTCTGCCAAGTAGTTCCATTTTTTTCTGCAAGCTTGTGTGCTATTGCCGTTCTAGTTTTTTTTGTTGGAAGCGTCTCTACAGCAAGATGCATGATTATTCCACGTTGACGCATTGCTTCACCTGTAAACTCTTCACTTTTTGTCTTGAAGGTCTGAAAAACAGATAACCTTGGAATGGACTTGTTTGACTTTGTCATCTTGCTACTCGTTTTCTATTGATTCTAGGGATGATGCAAACTCGACATCAATATTGTTATAATTTAAGATTATCATTTTGTGATAGTATCATACTTTACATGGATATAAGAATTTATGATTTTGAAAGAATTATAACAAATTATAACTTTTTCAGTTACAATACATAATTTGGCAGCATAAAAATTTCAACAAATATGACAAATTTTCTACAATATTCTCCTTTCATATTTAACTGATATCATTGATACAATATATGAAATGAATTTACATCGGATGCGGTAAAGAATTTTCATGCTAAAGTCTCCAGAAGAACTTGTGAGGTTAATGGAAAAACCCAACTTGGTTATAGTTGATTGCAGATCTTACAAAGAATATTCCCAAGGACATATTCCAGGAGCAGTTAATGTTGATCTGTTTTACTATCACTGGCTTGACACAACAAAAGATGGCGTAAAGGCATTTGAGAAACAGATGAAAGTTCTCTTTTCATTTATGGGTATTACAAAACAAACTACTGCTATATTTTACGACGATGTTGCAGGTATGAGTGCGGCTAGAGGGGTCTGGCTCTTGATGTATTTTTCACATCCACATGTATTCATGCTAAATGGGGGATTTAGGAAATGGCAGAGTCTTGGATTGCCTATAGAAACACAGACAAATGGATTTAGGCCAGCCAAGTTTTCTGGTAAAATTAACAAGAATATACTAGTTGGTTTCGAATACATCCGGAAGAACCTTGGCAAGACAAAACTAATTGATGCACGAACAAAAGAAGAATACGAAGGCAAGGTTATACGTGCAGCAAGGAATGGCCACATACCAAATGCTGTTAGCATTGATTGGATGCTTAACATTAACGAAGATGGCACTATGAAATCATTAGAAGAACTTGCGAAGTTATACCAATTCTCAAAAAATGACGAAATTATAACCTATTGTCAAGGAGGCTATCGTGCGGCAAACTCGTTTGTAGCACTAAAAATGCTCGGTTTCAAAAATGTAAAGGTCTATCTTGGCTCGTGGGGAGAATGGGGAAACAGGCTAGACCTTCCAATTGAAAAATAATTGGAATTCTAGATATATTGCAAATGGCACTACAATGTACGATGATCGCACAGCAAGATCTCTTATTTTTTTGAAAAAATGAGTTATGGCTTTATAAGAATTAGATTAATATATCCTCAGCAAATGAGCCATCCTAATGGTGCTGAACAGGCGTTCTAAATTATCGCTTATCATCATAACGGCGGGGTTGACAATCGGGTTATCCACCTTCTTTACAACTCATTCTGCATTTGCCGCAGACACCAGTTCTACTAGTAGCGGTTTGACAAAACCGTTACTTGCTATCGCAGCAGCTATTGCAATTGCTGGTGGTTTGATAGGTACCGGCAATGCACAACAAGGTATTGGTGCTGCTGGAATGGGTATCATTGCAGAGAAACCGGAGAAGTTTGGTCAAGTACTGTTCTTCTTCGTCATTCCCGAAACATTATGGATCATCGGATTCGTATTGGGAATAATCTTACTGCTAGGTATCCTGTAGTGGTTTCAGTAATGAGCATAGAGACTTTCCTCATTGAGATAGAGAATAGAAAGAAAAGAGAGATCGAGAATCTCGATAAGGACCTAGCAGAAAAAAAATCTAAACTTCAGACAGAGATGAACATTACTGTAAAAGAGATTCAAGAAAAGTTTGCAATCGAAGCAAAGATCAAATCAGAAAGAGAACATGCAAGAATAATTGAGGCAGCAAAACTTCAAGCAAAAAAGATCATGTTTGATGCTATAAACGAAAACATGCAATCTGCATTTGATGTTATCATAAAAGAAATTGAAACTTATGGCAAGAGTCCTCAATACAAAAAAGCTCTCGAAACTATGGTTGATAGCTCAAAGAAAAAACTTGGGCAAAATATCGTTGTTCATTGTCGTGATGAAGACAAATCAACATTGAAGGACATGGGAATAACAATTGGCAAGTCCATTAAAACTCTAGGCGGCATAGTTGCAGAAAACAAGGAAGGAACAAAAGAACTTGATCTTACTTTTGAAGAATTACTACGAACCAACGAAGACCAGATCAAAAGTTTCCTTTCGGAGCGAATGTAGTTGCCAACATCGCAATATGCATCATCCTTTGGCCGTCTACAAGCAATTTCACTAAATCTTCTCTCAAAAGAAACACTTCAGAATTTGATGAAAGCAAAGGATGACGGAGAAATGGTGAAAATTCTAGAACCAACTTGGTATGGTCCTCAAATTGAAAAAGCAGCAACTTTATTCAAAGACGCAGATCTTTTAGAAGTTGCACTGAACAGACATTTGGTTCAGGTAAACAAGATTGCGCTAGAGGCAACGCCATTTAATGGCAAATCCGCTGTGCGTGGATATCTCTCAAAGTGGGACATTTACAATATAGAACTAATATTGTCTTCAAAAATCATGAATAGGCAAGTTACTGAAGTGGAATCATTTTTGGTATCAAGCAGAAACGTCCCGGCAGGAATCTCGGCGGGAAACATACCTCACGATGATATGAAGATCATACTTTCACAGAACAACGTAGAAGGAGTTGTAAACCAACTAGTCAAGTACAATTATGGTACAATACTAATGCAACATCTCGAGTCCTTTCAAAAGACGGGAGATATGGGTCCGATGATGTCCGCACTACAATCTCATTACTATCAAAATCTATTGGAATCTCTCAAGTTTTTCCAAGGTGATGAAGGCATGATTCGCGGTCTCTTTAGAACAGAGATAGACAAGAAAAATGTTCTAAGCCTTCTAAAGGCAAAAGAAGCTAACCTTGACAAAGATCTACTAGGCAGACACATTGTAGATGGTGGAAAGATCTCAAAAAATGAACTCTTGGAGATCTATGGTGCAAAGGATGTACCAGAAATTGTAGGAAGAGTAGAGAGCCGCTTTATGTTAATTAATGCACTGGCACAATACAAAAAATCAAAAAGCCTGATTGATTTTGAAGTAGCGTTGGATAAATTCATAAATTCCGAGTATGTGAACAAATTGAAAAATATTGCATTATCGATTGGAACAATATTCTACTTTATTCTTAAGATGGAACAAGAGCGTGAAAACATCAAAAGAATTGCATATGGCAAACGCTACAACCTTTCGGCTGAACATGTTAATTCGTTGTTATTAATAGAGTGATACAATGTCAACACAAAAAACTCAATCAAGTGGTAAAATAGCAGTGGCAGGAGAACGTGAGCTTGTGATAGGGTACAGACTACTTGGAATCGAGGATACCTTTGTAGTAAGCGGCGAAGAAGCCAGCAAAACCGTCCAAGATTTGTATTCATCAGGAAAGTTTAGTCTTATCATTGCAAGCGACGCTGTAAGAAATACTCTTCCGGCAATATTTAAGAAAAAGATCGAGGCATCAATAGAACCGCTAGTTTTGTTCATGCCAGCCATGGAGGGAAACATTCAAGAAGAGTCAATTGCGGCACTGGCAAAGAGAGTGTTAGGAATAAGTATCCCTACAAGTTGATGATAATAAATGGCTGATGGAATAATTTCAAGAATTACTGGTCCGGTAGTTGTCGCTAGTGGACTTGAGGGTGCACAAATGTTTGATGTAGTACGTATTGGTGATATGGGACTAGTTGGCGAAATAATCAGATTAGAAGGAAACAAAGCAACAGTACAGGTTTATGAAGATACTACAGGTCTGCGTCCAGGGGAGAAGGTAACCAACACAAAAAGGCCGCTCTCAATGCAGCTTGGTCCAGGTCTACTTACTTCGATTTATGACGGAATTCAAAGACCACTTGATGTCCTAAGAGAACAAAGTGGCGACTTTATCAGTAGAGGGAAGGTAATCCCTGCTCTTGATCAAACCAAAAAATGGGACTTTGTTCCACTGAAAAAAAAGGGAGATACTGTATCTCCAGGTGAAATAATTGGTGAGGTTCAGGAAACTCCGCTCATCATGCACAAAATAATGATACCATACAACATTGAGGGTCAGTTATCAGAAATTTCTGAGGGCAAGTTTACAGTTAACGACATTGTTGCAACTGTGCAAAACAATGCCAAGACAGACATTGGTCTTTCAAGCTGGTGGACTGTAAGAACTCCAAGACCTGTTCTTAGAAAACTTCCACCTGAAGAACCACTTCTTACCGGTCAAAGAGTACTTGATACATTCTTTCCTGTTGCAAAGGGTGGAACAGCTGCAATCCCAGGTCCATTTGGAAGCGGAAAGACAGTAACACAACAGCAGCTTGCCAAGTGGGCAGACAGCAATGTTATCGTGTATGTGGGTTGCGGTGAAAGAGGAAACGAGATGACTGAAGTTCTTTCAACCTTCCCAAAACTTGAGGATCCCAAATCAAAGAGACCTTTGATGGAACGTACAATTCTTGTAGCTAATACTTCTAACATGCCTGTAGCAGCAAGAGAGGCAAGCATCTACACCGGAATTACAATGGGTGAATACTATCGTGATATGGGTTATGGTGTTGCCCTGATGGCAGACAGCACTTCCAGATGGGCAGAAGCATTAAGAGAAATTTCAGGTAGATTGGAAGAGATGCCCGGTGAAGAAGGGTATCCAGCTTATCTTGGCAGAAGGCTGGCAGAATTTTATGAAAGAGGAGGCAAGGCAATTGTCATCTCCCCAGAAGAACGTGTTGGCTCTCTTACTCTTGTCGGCGCAGTCTCACCTCCTGGTGGAGACTTTTCAGAGCCAGTCTCTCAGAACACACTTAGAGTAACTCGAGTTTTCTGGGCACTTGACGCAAGCTTGGCTTCAAGAAGGCACTTTCCGTCAATCAACTGGCTTACAAGTTATTCATTATATGCAGATGGCATGGGTGATTGGTACAAGAAGAATGTTGCAGCCGGATGGGTAGCACTAAGAAAGGAAGCGCTTGAAATATTGCAGAGAGAATCTGAGTTGCAAGAAATTGTTCAACTTGTAGGCTATGATGCGTTACCAGAACCAGAAAAGGGTGTTCTTGATACCGCGCGAGCAATTAGAGAAGACTATCTGCAACAAAGCGCATACGATGATGTGGATACATACACATCAATTAGGAAACAATTTCTGATGCTAGATGCAATCATTGAATTTGGCAAAATGGAAAGCGAGGCAATCAAGAAAGGAATTACATCTACAACAATAGGTTCACTAGAATCAAGAAAGATGATATCAAAAATAAAATGGACAAAAGAGGATCAAGTTGAACAATTAGTTAAGGACTTTAAGAGTAAAATGCAACAAGAATTTAACAGTCTTTTAGTGGAGGCTACACATTAGAATGTCTACTATATCATACAAGACAATCGACAAAATTGCAGGTCCGCTGATGTTTGTACAAGGTATAGACAATGCAGCGTATGGTGAAATGGTAGAGATAAAACTTGTAAACGGGGAGAGAAGGCAAGGACAGGTTCTTGATACAAGACAAGGACTTGCAGTAGTTCAGGTGTTTGGCCCAACGCTGGGATTGAACATTGGCGGAACCTCGGTCAAATTCCTTGGAGAGACCGCACAGATTTCAGTATCTGATGATATGATAGGCAGAGTCTTTGATGGACTTGGAAATCCGAGAGACAATGGTCCAAAGATTGTATCAAAACATAAGGTAGACTTGGTCGGTTCCGGTATCAATCCGTATTCAAGAGAAGAACCGTCTGAATTCATTCAAACTGGCATGTCTAACATAGATGCAATGAATACTCTTGTAAGAGGTCAGAAGCTTCCAATCTTCTCAGGTGCTGGTCTTCCACACAACCTACTTGCATCACAAATTGCAAGACAGGCCAAGGTTCTTAGCGCTACTGAGAATTTCTCTGTGGTCTTTGCAGCAATGGGAATTACAAGTGAAGAGGCAAACTTTTTTGTAAAGCAATTTGAAGAAAGCGGTGCACTTGGCAGAACCTCGCTTTTCCTGAACCTATCATCAGACCCATCAATGGAGCGTTTACTCACTCCAAGACTTGCATTAACTACGGCAGAATACTTGGCATATGAAAGAGACATGCACGTACTGGTAATAATGACTGACATGACAAACTATTGCGAGGCATTAAGAGAAATCTCAGCTGCAAGAGAAGAAGTTCCAGGTAGAAGAGGATATCCAGGTTACATGTACACTGACTTGGCCTCTCTCTATGAAAGAGCAGGCAAGATAAAGGGCAGACATGGCTCTGTTACACAGATTCCAATTCTAACCATGCCGGCTGATGATATAACTCATCCAATCCCAGACCTCACAGGCTACATTACTGAAGGACAGATTGTCATGAGTCGAGACCTTCACAGGGGAGATATCCATCCTCCAGTAGATGTACTGACAAGTCTTTCACGTCTTATGAATCAGGGTATAGGAAAGGGAAGAACAAGAGAAGACCACCGAAGTCTTGCAGACCAACTCTATTCCACTTATGCACAAGGCAAGGATGCAAGGGCACTTGCAGCGATCGTAGGTGAAGAGGCACTGAGCGATCTTGACAGAAAGTTCCTAAAGGTGGCTAACAGCTTTGAAAGAAAGTTTGTCAACCAAGGCATGGATGAAAACCGTTCCATTGAACAGACCTTGGATATCGGCTGGGAGTTGCTCGATGAGCTCTCAGATTCTGAATTGAACCGCATCAAGCCTGAATTTATTGAAAAATACCGAAAGAGGACTAGTGCGGGTGGAAAGTAGGATTGCCATCAGTAACCAACATTCGACCTACTCGTCTTGAATACATCCGAACAAAAAAAAGAATAAAGATAGCACAAAAAGGACTAAAGTTACTAAAACTAAAAAGACAGGCTCTGATTTTAGAATTCTTCAACACCAGCAAAACCGCCGCATCTCTGAGAACTGCACTGCAGGCAGAACTCATCAAGGGATATCAGAGCGTAAAGATGGCAGAGATGTTAGCAGGCTCTATGAGACTAGAAAATGAGGCAATGAAGATTCCACAGCTTAGCAAGTTACAAATTACTTCAAAAAATGTAATGGGTGTTAAAATTCCAAAGATTGGCGGAGGCCAGACTGATCATATTCTTACAGAACATCTGCTAGAACTACCACCATCAATTAATGAGGCAATCAAGGCCTACCAAAATGTACACAAGATGGTACTTGAGGTAGCAGAAAAGGAAACAGCATTGCGCAAACTTTTGCTGGAAATAGAAAAGACAAAACGCAAGTCAAACGCAATAGAAAACGTATTCATACCAAGATTGCTAGCGGCAGTCAAGTTCATCACTTTTAGACTAGACGAGATGGAACGCGATACCTTCATTATGCTAAAGACCGTCAAGCGAAAAATGGGCGAAAGGGAACTGGAAGCTCAACTCAAAAAGGAGAAGGAAATAGTTGCCTAGATTTAAGAACACACAACAGAGGAAGCTCTACCTGATAATGCGCGCTTTCAAGTTCGGAAATATTTTTGGGACAGTCGCTTTGGCATTATATGCTGGCAGACACTTTCTAGGAGTTTAAAATGTCAACTGCAGAAAAATACGTCCACTCCCTCAAACAGATAAAAGATGCAGAGGAAAACACCCAAATACAAATAGAAGAACACAAGAAAAAAGTTTCAGAAGAGGCTAGAAATTTTGAAAGCTATGTATCTAAAACAATTACTACTACGAGAAGCGACGCTGAAAAACTGGTAGAATCAAGCACAGAACAATCACGAAAAAAAGCTAGTGCAGAAACAGAAAAGATAATCGATGACGCAAAGACCAAGTCAAAGACAATTTCTGCCAGAATTGATGCGAAAACTGTGCAAGAAATAATTGATATCTTGTTAAAAGAGGTGTAGATTTGGTTCTAAAACCTATACCAATGGCACGTATTGCTGTGCTAGGGCTGAGAAAAGACAGACAAACCTTAGTTTCCATTCTTCACGACATGAATGCGATTCAACTCGAACCTCTCTCAAAGGATGTTGCTGCGCTGTTAAGAAATGAAAGAGATGATGATGATGCATATAGGCAAGTTTCAGATCAACTTTTAAGAATAAAGTCTTTGAGGACACTTTTGCCTCCCATCCAAGTCACACAATGCCAGAAATTTGGCTCTGTCGACCAACTCTTGGAGAAATCCAAATCTATCGATATAGACTCCAACGTTGCGTCACTAGAGAGAGAAAAAGAAAATCTGCTTACACATCTCAAAGAGACTAAAAACAACATCAAGCTAGTTGAAGAGTTTTCATTTTTCCCTGAAGATTTTAACGTGTTACAACTCTCATTTGCACACTCTTATTTTGGTAGAGTGGCACCAAAGAACTTTGCAGGCTTTAAACAGGCATTAGAAGTAAACAGTCAGGATATATTGTTGTATTCAAAGGAAGGAAAAGATACAACACAAATTATTCTGGTTACATTTCCAAACTTTCCTCCACACGCACTAGCTACTGTAGTTCAAGAATACAATGTCAAACTCGAAGCTGTTCCTAAACTGAAAGGAAAGGCAGCAGAACTGAATCAAAGTCTGCAGAGCAAACAAAATGAAATCACTCAGAAAATAAATGAAATTGATAAACAATTAGCAGAGATTTCAAAAAGTCATTATGTAAACATTGTATGTCTTGAAGAACAACTAGAAATTGAGAACAAGAAGCTTGAGGTAGCAGATAACCTCGGTGTTACTTCAGATTCCTTTGCCTTGGAAGGATGGATTCCAAAATCAAAGATAAACCAGCTAAAGGACAGCTTTGATCAGCATGCAAAGGGAACACTATTCTTCGAGCTAGAAACTGATGAGAATCCACCGACACAATTTGCTAACCCAAAGACGTTCAAACTCTTTGAAGCCTTTATCAGATTCTATTCGCTGCCGTCAGGAAAGGAATTTGATCCAACGCTAATCTTTGGAACTCTTTTTCCAATATTTTATGGACTGATGATAGGTGACTTTGGTTATGGCCTTGTCATATTGTTAGTATCAAGATGGGTAATTCGAAGAGTAGAGGGAGGGAAAAAGAGTTTTAACATTATGCCTACTCCATTGCGCAAGTTTGCGTTAACCATACTCAAGCCAAGGCAAATGGTAAAACTGGCAAAGGCTATGACGCCTGGTGCAATCATTGCAATGGGATTAGGATTTGTGTTTAACTTGTACTTTGGATTCCATCCTAACGTATACCTGTTCAGCTATCTTAACACAGCATTTGGAATGCACTTGCCCGCCAGCGGAGCATTCTTTGATCCTATTACTGGACTGCGAAAACTATTGCTTATAGCTGGATACATCGGACTTGGCATGGTAACATTTGGATTGATTCTTGGCATACTCAATACCATAAGAGAAGGGGAAAAGAAACATGCAATAGGAAAGGTGGGGTGGCTGCTCTTTGGATGGGGTGTTGTCTTAACTGGACTGGCACTACTACATCACCAGCACGTCAATCCAGTTCATCACGTGGAGGGAATTGGGTATGTCGGCCTAATGCTTGGGGGAATTGGTCTCATGTTCTACGGTGAGGGTGCAAGGGCAATCATGGAGTTGCCGTCCATAGTAAGCCACATTCTGTCATATACCAGACTTGTTGGAATTTTGCTTGCGTCTGTAATTCTTGCTGATGTGATTGACTTTATCTTTATCAAGACCTTGCATCACTCGATACCTTTCATTATACTTGGAACAATCATAATTTTCATTGGACACATATTCAATATCATCATAGGCGTCTTTGAACCCGGCATACAGGGAGCAAGGCTCATCTACGTGGAATTTTTCTCCAAGTTTTACCATGGTAACGGAAGGCCATTCCGACCATTTGGATCAACAAGAAAATATACCTACGACCAGTACGAGATAAAAGCCAAAGAAAAATAATTCTAACTTAATAGTACTTTAGTTCGTTAACATCCAGTGTCCTAGTACAAAACCTGCATCTTAGAACAAGTCCAGTCTTGTCTACAACATCCATTACAGGCTCGATATCTTCATCGCTATTTGAAATACAATCAGGATTTGAGCACTTGAAGATTCGTTCTATCTCATTTGGCAAAGTTACACGTCTTTTCTCGACTAATTTGTATTCCTTGATGATATTGACAGTTGCCTTTGGAGCAATGAGTGCAAGCTTGTTGGTATCGGAATCTTGCAAGAATCTGTTTTCTACCTTTATGATGTCTTTTTTTGCAACCTTTGAGCTTGGGACATTTAGTGCTATCGTAATTACGTTGCCATCCTTTCCATCTATGCCAAGTGCATTGAGAACCTTGAGACCCTTTCCAGATTCAATGTGATCAATGACAGTACCATTTTTGATCTTTCGAACTATAAGATCTGACTCTGACATTGGAATAGTTTTTGTACTACTCATATATAATAGTGAACTACGATGAGCAATACTTTTTTCCAAAAAGATATTGTTTCGGTACGAGATTTTGATAAGCAAAAGTTCGAGGAAGTTTTTCAAGCTACTGATAAAATAATTGATATGAATCCAAACGAGAGAAGAGAACTTGCGCGAGGAAAAACTCTTGGATATCTCTTTTTTGAACCAAGCACAAGAACACGATTGAGCTTTGAAGCCGCGATGGCCTCCCTGGGTGGTACCTCTCTTGGTATAGCTGATGCATCTTCATCTTCGGCAAAAAAGGGTGAGAGCCTTGCAGATACTGTTAGAATAATGTCATTGTATTCTGATGTGGTCGTCTTGCGACATCAGCTTGACGGCTCAAGCAGATTCGCTGCCGAATTATCAGAAAAGCCTTTGATTAATGCTGGTAGTGGAACAGAAGAACATCCAACACAGGCCATACTTGATCTTTATACAATCAGAAAGGAAAAGAAAAAAATTGATGGACTAAAAATTGGGATAGTTGGAGACCTAAAGTATGGAAGAACTGTCTACTCGCTTTTGTATGCACTGAGCAACTACAAGGTAGATGTCAGATTGATATCTCCTCCTGCCCTGAAAATCCGCTCAGACTCTACATATGAGATAAGAAAAAGACTTTCATACACAGAAGCAACAGATCTGGAAGAAAACTTGGATGACTTGGATGTTCTATATGTGACAAGAATTCAAAAAGAAAGATTTGCAGATATGGAAGAATATCTAAAAGTAAAGGGTAGCTACAAGATTGGGTCAGAGTTGCTAACAAAAATGAAGGATGATGTCATAGTGATGCATCCATTGCCTCGCTTGGATGAGATCTCACCCAAACTTGATTCTACAAGCAATGCAAAATATTTCAAGCAAGCTCAATACGGAAAGGACACGCGTGCTGCCTTGCTTGCACTGATTCTTAACGAAAAAGGAATTTAGCTAAAGACTATTTTACTATACCAACTTGCTTTAGGTATTTTATCTCGTTGACAATGTCATCTACGGGAACATTATTGTATATCATGAAATTGACAGTATTTTTTACCCAAGACGGAATAAACTGGCCATGAATTCCAAGCACATCTAACAATTTGGAGTCTGATATGGTAAACGTTGAAAAGCCAGCCCAAACCGCTAGTGCAGATTCATCATCAAGGTAAAAGTATTCGTCAGTGTTTGGAACGTAATTTGGATCAAAACCCGAGATCACCACTTTGTGCTGCCCATAATTAACATTAAATGCTACATGCCAATTTTTCGTATCATCGTCACTGCTAATCAGAGGATTAATCTGGTTACCATCTATGAATACCTTAAAGTTGCCATTACTGGATCCGTTGGGAAACATGAAATTGGCAAAAAATGGTATCTGCCAAGGGTTGGAGGCATCAAAAGATATTGAATTGGTGCTTTCATTAAATTCTTGATTTGTAAAATAGACAATTGAGAGTATACTGAAATAGAATGGTTTTTCCTTCCATTGAGTTGACATTTCTATGGAACCGTCTGTGCCGGGAATGAAACAACTGTAATAATATACCTGTTTTGCAACATTTGGATCTGGATACATCACAAATTCTGACTTGTCCCCAGGACTAATCTTGGGAATGGTCCAGGTATTTTCTACCTCGTCAAGATATTGGTTATTTTTG
>JBOGQT010000056.1:0-44658 GCA_050749105.1 Nitrosotalea sp.
TGCTTCCCGTATGGCCGTCCAAAATGATGCTATCGTGACTAATTCTATGAGGGTAAAATTCCATCTTTTCATTTTTCAGCCTGTTTTGGATTACAAGTTTTCTTTTTTCCACGTTGATTGACGTTCCAAATCCTGAAATTAGTAACGGGTTCATCTTTTCATCTTTCCCAATATTTCATCTGTTGTGTTTTTGCGTAGTTTCAACAAATCTGCTTCAATTTATTTGGTCGATCATGCATAAAGATCTTTGGATGCATTGGATCAATCCATCATATGATTTGGGTCTAAATACGATCTAATAGGATTAATCCAGTGGGATTTTTAGATTCCAGATTGATCCAATTATAAAGGATTGAGATGACCTGTTGCATCGATTTCCCATGTGATATGACAACGTTTGGTTCTATTACGACCGAAAATCCGTAACGGCGCTTTAGATTAAAGCCCCGCATTTTAGATGCGGTGCGTCTAACGCTATAGGTATATGACACGCAGATTCTCGTAGAATAATCGTTGATTTCAAGCGTATAACGTAAAGCAATATCGACACGCATTTGCACTTTGATATGTGCGTCCTGTTAACGCGGTCACGCATTCATGCAACACGCATAGACGATTTACGCATATTATTATACTATAATCTGCTAATATTATGCAATAATATACGATTCTAGTATTATTTAGACCGAAAACGCGCCTTTAATTCACATTAGATCCAATCATAGATCTAATGTATAATAAAACAAAACGAAAAAAACCTTCAAGAAAAGGTACAAAACGTAGACTTGAAATTTACAAAAGATCATGGACTTTACTATCACCAAAACAAAAAAGCATCAGAAGGCGTTCCCTTGAGGTTCTAAGCAATAAAAGAAATTCAAAACAGTCTTTATCCAGAATTTCAAAAAATCATGGCATCTCAGTTGTAACTGTAATCAGAAATACCAATGCATTCAAAAAAATAAATGGAAAATGGGAACCAACAAAATTTGATAACATTTCAAGAATGATGATAATAAATGAAAAAGGTCAGGAAAAGTCAATCGAGATAAAAGACTCACGGATAGCATCAGTTATTGGCAGTTATCATAATGCAGTCAAGATGTTTTTAAACACTGGAGATATTGCACAGTTACAAAAATTCAAGAAAAAGAAGATTAAAGATGCCAAAGGAAAAACTCACATTCTTGAAACTAATTCTCAAGAATTAATCAATATCAACGAAAAAATCGAAGAGCCAGAATTTTACGAGGTGTATAGCACTTGAGCTGTACTCCATCTTACAATTTATCCATCATAATAAATGAAAGATTATGTAATGTAAAAGATTCCACAGATCATGAATTTAATAAAGTAGGAATTTGGTTAAATGACGTTAATATTCAGACTCTAAAAGAATCCAAAATCAGAAAAGAAAGATGTGAAGTTTGCAATTCCAAAGAAGACTTGAACAACAAAGAAGGACATCACATTGCAGGCGAAAAACATGATTTTAGACAAGTGACCGCATGCAAACCATGTCACCGATGGCTATCTGACAGGCAAAAAACATGGGACAGACGCTGGGAAAATGACAATCAATCCGAGGATCTCAAAACTGCGTTCTTTCTCATGGGCATGAGAGATATTTTGATTCTAAAATCCAAAAGAACGGGCAATAGCATCTATGAGAACATCGGTTATTCCTACACTGAGTACATTTCTGAACTGCTAAAAAGAGGATAAAATGAACGAGATTTCAGCCTATTTTCGATGTTTTATCGACAATCATATCCTAAAGGACGATTTTCCCAGATTTGCCCCTAGCATAAGCGATTCAATTGAACTAGTTTTTGACACGGAGACAAGAACTGATGATTCCAAGGATCTAATTTTTGGCTCTTGTGGAATATGGGTGAACAAGAAACTCTACAAATTTTACATCTTTTACAATGACAATTTAAAAAAGTCTGAGATAGAAAAGATTCAAAAAATTTGCTCAAAATACAATGTTACAGTAATTTCAAAAAAGGAATTTGTTGATATCGTATTCTATCCATATATTTTCAAGGCAAGAGCAAAATGCATTGGGTTTAATCTTCCATTTGATCTTTCAAGACTTGCAACAAATCACACTTACTCAAGAAAGCATCACAATGGATTTTCCTTTACACTATCGAAAAATAAGAAAAATCCAAACATCGTAATTAAAAGCATTGACAGCAAATCACAGTTTATAGAATTTACAAAACCCATGAGAAAGAAGACGGAAAAGAAAAAACCAATTTACAGGGGTTGTTTCATTGACTGTAGGACACTAACATTTTCCCTTACAAACAATTCATATAATCTAGAGAGTGCATTAGAGGACTTTGAATGCACACTGAAAAAATCAGAGGCAAAAAAACATGGAATAATCTCAGACGAATACATCAACTATAACATCAATGATACATTGGCTACATATGATCTATACAATCATGCAATGAAAAGATATGAAAGATATTGTCTTGACAAATTAGAAAATAAACTATTTTCACCCGCATCAATTGGTAAGGGATATCTTGAGAAAATTGGCATAAAACCATTCTTGGAACTAAACCCTGATTTTCCTAAAAATCTCTTGGGTTATACCATGATGACATATTATGGCGGTAAAACCGAGACAAAAATACGGGGAGTTTCAATTCCTGTAAGTTATATTGATTTTACAAGCATGTATCCGACTATTTTTGTTCTGCTTGAGATGTACAGGTTTTTGATTGCAAGAAAGATCACATACAAAGATACAACAAAAGACACACAGAAATTTTTAGACAGTATCACACTGGAAGATATCAACAAGCAAGAAACTTGGAAACACCTTACTACAATATGCAGGATTGTTCCAGATGATGACATCCTTCCTGTAAGGTCAGATTACGGGCACAAAAATACGACAAATATAGGCATAAACTATCTAAAATCAACCGATGGAACCTCGATTTGGTATACCTTGCCTGATTTGGTGGCTTCAAAATTAAAGTCAGGAAAAACTCCAGTGATTCAAGAAGCAATCACGTTTACCCCAGAAGGCATTCAGGATGGATTGAAAGATATCGAAGTCGTCAAGGGAATTACAGTAAAGAAGGATGAGGATTTCATCAAGAAAATAATCGAGGAAAGATTACGTATCAAAAGAGAATCAAAAAATCAGACAAAAGAAGAACAGAAACAATCTGAAATAAATCAAAATATTCTAAAAACTGTTGCCAATGCCACAGCATATGGAATATTTATCCAACTTGATCCAAAACACAAAAAGAATCAAGAGGTTACCGCATATGGATTAGAAAAGTTTGATCTTTCACTTGACAAGACCGAAGTGCCAGCACTTTATTTTAATCCCATCATGGCGGTATTTCTAACCGCAGGATCAAGACTGATTTTAGCAGCTGCTGAAACCTTAGTTGAAAAAAATGGTGGATATGTTGCATATTGCGATACCGATAGTATTTTTGTTTCGCCTGATCATGTCAGACTAGTACAGGAATTTTTCAAGCCTCTCAATCCTTACAGTGAAGATGTTGAAATGTTCAAGATCGAACAAGACAAGGATACAAACAAAGTATTTCATAATGTAAAATGTATTGCAATTTCTGCAAAAAGATATGTCTTGTATGACTATGATGATATCACTGGTGAGATTATAATCTACAAATATTCGTTACATGGTTTGGGTCATCTAAAAGGAATTGATGGCAAACAAATATGGAAAGATCTTATTTTGATTTATCACCATCCTGAGAGAAGGCAGGAAATTCTATCAAAGTATGGGAACAAGTCTGCGATATCGCAGATTACAATTACAAACTATTCAACTCTACAACGATTTGACGGAATAAACAAGAATAGACCATATCCAAAGAAGATAAAGCCATACAACTTTGCCACTGTTGGAACTGCTTGTAGGGCTGACCCTCATACCAAAGAGCCAATAATTCCGTTCCTGTCTGAGATGGGAAAAGACAAGTATGATGAAATCCCATACATGGAATTTCTAGACTACAAGACAGGAAGGAAATACCCTCATGAGGACTCGCTTGAGCCTCAATACTATTGGAAAAGCATGGAATCTGTTCTTGGTGGCTATATTGATCATCCTGAATCAAAATTAGAAGGGGATGCAGGGGTTTTGAAGCGAAGACATCTGACAATCAATCTGGATTCTATTCGATACATTGGAAAAGAGACGAATGAATTAGAAGAATCAGATGTTGTAGGTGTTTCTAAAGAAAATACCGTAGAGTATGTGAACCAGCAAAAGAAAATACGTGAAATAATTGAAAGTCTTACACTGGAACAAGCACTGGAGATCGGAATTTCAAGAAGGACATTTTTTGATTGGAAATGGAAAATCAAGAACGGTATTTCATTTACTGTAAAGAAAAGAACATTGAGAAAATTGTTGAAATTATAATTGTTTTTGATCAACATACAAGTTTGAATGAAATTGTATCTGTAGAGGATCAGGATGGACGAAAAACAATAAATGAGTTTCAACAATATTAACTACAAACAAGATGAATGGAAATTAAATGTTCAATATCCAAAAATAGGTTATCACTAGCAAACAAGTGGCTTGAAAAGATTAGGGAATGTTATACAATTAATGATGATATAATAGAATCTTATACAGAATATTTTTTGATCATATGTAATTCCATTTTTGATTATGTTATAGTTGATTTTCTTGATATGATTCGCCCTGAAATAAAACTGATTGAACAATTCAACATTGTACAATGGAAAAACGATTACCTAGAAAAAAAACATCAAATTTGTCATACCGAATCTGAAAAAATATTAGATTTCTTGAAAGATCATAAAACGGAACTAAGTATACTCAAAGGTGATTTGATGGTCAAGTATTTCACCATGCTTAGAAATTTGACTGTCCATAGCCTATTTCCTCATATTTATCACAATCAACAGGATGATGAACATAATATTATTTTAAGAAGATTTCATCATAATTTTGTTAGTTATCTGTTAAAAGAAGATGGAGGTAAGGTACTATATGAAACAGGTTTTCCAATGGAATTAAACAAAAATGATGAAGGTTCATTTTTTGACAAGTATCCACTTTCAACATTAGATCAAACTAAAAGATTTACGCTTGAAACTATATTGAAAGAAACAGATCCTCTGGAATTGATGGAAGCATACCTCAAAAATATTGAAAAATTTGTGGCTAATTTTGAAAGCAAATGCTGATTTTAATGCATGGACACGACACATGGAAAATATCAACTAATGCCCGATGGTAATATGGAACTAAAAAACCGGTCATATTATTTAATCGGGATGATGTTAGACAAGGCTAAATGAATGGATTAGTTAGAATTTGCGTTAGAAAATAAGTGAAAAACATGGTTTACAAACATCCTTCAACTTTTACTCTATCAGAATCTAAACTTGCAGTAGAACGAATTATTGGAGTTATTAACACATTTTTATTAGATATTGAAAAAAATATTCCACATCAAGGATATGGTGTACTTGCTCAGCATCTTACTGATCTAAATGACAACATACAAAAATCAAATGGGAAATTTTTACCCACGGCAACAGCGAATAAAATTATTGATGAACTAATTATAACATTCACTACGATGCATCCCTCACTAGAACCACATTTGAAATCCTTTTTTGATGCACAGATAGAAATAATGAATTTCTTAGAAAAATATTCGGTACCTATGGACTATAAACTGCTAGACTTTGATGATGTTGCTATTAAGAAGATGGTCGATGGGACATCGTACGCCAATATGATATTTGTAGCTAATAAACAAAAAAATTTTAGCGATATGGTGGCATTACATGCTTTATTTTTTATACATTCATCAAAAATAGCCACTACAGAAGAACCTATGATGGAAGAACTTGCTAATTATAAAAATATAATTAATAAATATGCAAACGATAAACAAATAAAATATTCTATTTCATTTGATCCAGTTAAGATATTTGGAATTGGAAATCTAATATCACGAAAGAATACTGGGAAATTTTATACGGAAGCCAAAGCTATGAGACATCTATTGGATCATCATCATTTTACATTAGAGAACAATAGTGGAGTTGAATACATTCATTTTCAAAGCCCAAACTCTGCTAATTGGCAATTTAATTATGATAGAAAAATGAAATGTGAGGAATTCTATAATTTTGTAATTCTGGTAGATCTATTTTACAAGACAATTGTAAATCTGTTGTTTACATTACAATTAACTGCTGTATTAAGGGCATGTTTTGTTTTATAAGATACGAGAATTGTAAATTTCATCTCTGAGAAAAATAATAAACTAGATTTTAAAATTCCAGAATTTAAAATAAAAGATGATTATACCATATCATTAAAGGAAAATTTAATATGAAAATGGTTTTTGATCAATTTCAGAACTTTCTACAGGCTTTTGAATATCGTATTTTTTACAAACAGATTCTACAAGAGATTTGAACCATGATGGTGCATTGGGGGCAACAACAATTTTTTCTATAAGATGTTCTAGTTTGACTTTTATGTTTAAACCATTTTGGAATGCTTCCCAATTAACAATGGTTTTCTGTGGATCGGTAGGATCTGGAATGATGTGATTTAGTGGAGAGTGGGTAACAATTGCCCGTAATTCCATTTCATGTGCAAAATTCTTTCTTTTTGTTAATAATTTTTTAAAGAGATTGCCACTATTATCATCCATCTTGTAATCAAGGTAATCTAATAGTCCAACATACACATTCTCCTTAGTTTCACTAAAGGAATCAATGAACCTTGACCATGAACTTTGGATTGAAACTCCTTCATTTGTTTTCGTGTATGTTTTCCACATGCTATATGGTTCGTACTCATTCATGTGCCAACAACTAACGAAGTTTGATTTATTCCAAAGTTGATGAAAAAGAAGATTTTCATTTTGGAGAGCCTTTACACGTAATTGAGAATGTTGAGATTCTGGAAGAAGTTTGTCGAATATTGCAATTCGTTTTTTGATTGTAAATTCTGTCCACGTTCCTTCAAAAGGATCTCCAAGTAGATCAGATCTGCAAAAATACAGGGCATTTGAATGGAGTATATTGATGAATTTTGTGAAATCCATGAATCGCCATAATTTTGGGTTTCCATTTGGTTTTATAAATTCAGGATTTTCTTTATACATAATAAAAAAAACCCGTTGTTTGAATTTAAATTCCACCTTATGTCCTGACTGAAGATACAAAAGTGCAAAATCGTAGTATCCAACTATATCCCCAAAACGTAAATGCGGTTGCCGGGATTTGAACCCGGGTCGCGGAATTGGCAATCCCGCATATTAACCAAGCTGTACTACAACCGCTTAATCGATTTAGAAATTTCTAGTCTATTAAAGGATACTGTTTGGAAACACAATTTTTAACATCCGAATACCAAGTAAGATTGTGAATTCTCAGATCAAAGAAAAAGTGAATCAGAAAATAAAAGAAGTAACTGCGAAATCAGATGAAATATTCAAGATAATAAATTCATTAGATCATCTGAGGACTAATTCAGACTCTTTTGCTTATGGTATTGCTATAGGCAGATTGTACAACTCATTTTATTATCAGTGCAGGAGAATATTGAAACGAAATCCTACTGATGAAGAGTTTTCTGAATTCCTTGAAATGCTCAATCAAAAGCAAAAAGAAATTCTAGACGCTCTTCGACTTGATTGAAGATGGTTTTAGCGAAATTACCTTGACCGTTGGAGTTATCGGTAACTTTACCGCAGCATTATGCAGAGCCTTCTTTGCCGCTTCGAGGTGTTCCTTTTTGACAAATGCTTCCATGAGTATTTGCCCTCTATCGATGCGCGCTGCTAAACTGACAGCTTTGCCAAAGGCTCCCCTCATTCCCTCCTGAAGTCTGTCTGCACCCGCGGTTGCAATCATTTTATTCTCTCTGAGTAATATGTGGGGATAGATTCTAAGACTTGAGAAATATCCTGTTTCTCCTGCTACTCGTTCAATGGCTTTGTTTGCAGCCAGTCTTGCTGACTCGATTGCCATATGTCTTATCTGTATCTTTTCATTGGAGCATAGCTGAATACAGTAATCATAATCTGCATCCCTTTTTCCACCTGAAAACTTGGCAATCTTTATCTGAGGCTTACCTTTGATGAATTCTTTCCTTGTATAGGGCTGACCATTGCCAGTTCGATAGTTTGCTCCGTGCATAAGAATACTTTTTCATTTTATTTTGTGCCCATATTTTAACCGTGAGATTATTTGTTTATCGTGATTTGCTCGTAAAACTGTTCTTTGTATGTGGCAAATGTCCAAACAAAACATGGAGTAATGTTATATTGTCATCGAACGCACCAAATTCCTAATGTCTGAGTTAGAATCAAAGGTGGAAGGGATACTGGTTAAAGATCATGTCCTAATCTCAGACAAAAATATGCAACACAGCCTAGAACAGAAGGGATTTGGAGAGATTATAAAAAAGAAGTTCCTTCTCAAACCATTTGAATCTCTATATCTATTGTATGAAGACAAACTAAAACTTCTCAAGGGTAGACAATCCATGAACTTTGATAATCTAATGGATGAATGTATAAAACAAGATGGTGAGGCTTTTACAAAGTTTTTAATTTATCGAGACTTGCGAACCAGGGGATATGTTGCAAAAGATGGATTTGGATTTGGCTCGGATTTTCGCGTCTATGAAAGGGGACAATTTGGTGAAAAGGGAACCAAGTACGTTGTATTTGGACTCACGGAAGGAAAAAGACAAAAGATTGGCATATTGCAAAAGCAGATAGAACAAATTGTTACAATGGGAAAAGAACCGGTACTTGCTGTAATTGAGAGACGAGGCGAAGTAATCTACTACAAAGTCTCAAAGATCCAATTTCATCAAAACAAAGATCAGCCTGGATTCTCAAACATTGAATTCTAGTTTTAAATACTATGTGCAGATACCTCAAAATGGAATATGGAGTTCAAGGAGATATACTGCTTTAACTGTAAGAAAAGTCTGGGCAGGTATAGCGACAAATATTTCTCAGATCAAAAAATGGGAGAGATCATAAAAGCAAATCATTCCACTCATGTATATGAAGGACATGAGATTGTAGTAAGGCGAATAACAGTTTAATCAATTTGCGTGCAAAATATTGCTGGGCAAGTTTTTCAATGTAGGAGATGTTTTCATAGTAACCGTTTTATATCTAAGGATGATCTGACTGATCCGTGCGATTCACACTTGTTCTAGTTTTAGGTTTGCTCTTATCTGTTGGAACATTACAGTTAGCACATGCAAGTAGCGACATCACGATATCAGATCCTATGATGGTAGATACGATGGGACACACGCTTTCAAGTTTTGATGTGGGACAACAAATTGGTGTTCAATCTATATTGACTAATCAGGGAACTGCCGACCAAAACTTTACTTACATTGTTCAGGTAATGGATAATTCGGGGGGAACAGACTATCTTCAGGGATTTTCAGCTTCAATGCTAGCAAATCAGTCTTTTAATGCAACCCAGGTGTGGATACCAAAGGATCCGGGAACATATGATGTCCAAGTCTTTGTCTGGAACAGCCTTGCCTCTGCTATTCCGCTGACAAATGTTATTGAAAAAACAATTACAGTACAAAGCTAGAAACATACGAACCCACAGGATTTGAATTTAAGTTTTAAGTAGAATTTTGTAGTACGAATTCTTCGTACTATTTAATTAAAATAAAATTTTTTGGTGTGTGATGCCAGACAAATCTTGTAGATTATGTGGAGGAGATCTCATGAGATATTCTCAATGCACAGGATGCAGAAAAATCATCCAAAAGATATGCCAAACTTGTAGCACTCTTACACGAAAGCAGTTTCATGACCAATGTGAAAAACAAGGGCAAATCCAAAATTCGCAAGGCGGGTATGTGTTAGAAATGACCAAAAAGGGAAGAGAATCTTTTAAGAGAGTTGCTTACCTGGCCCAATCCGCCACTATATGTTTTGGTGTTATTGGCTTTTTCATATTTGTGTATGAAGCAATACTGGACATGCCAAAATATCTCTAGGAGAACTGCCTTTTCTGTTTTGGGCCTTACTGAACATATGACGGTTCTGCTATCTTACAATATAAAAATAATAGTTACTTGACAAATTTTTTTGCAAACTAGCCAATAATGCAAAGTTCACAGTCGCAAGAAACTTTGCTGTCTTCTTTGGCAAGACATTTTGAATGCTGCCCTGCCTGGCATTGAACACATATGGATCCAGCATTCTTTAGGTCTGAATACTTTTTCCCTCCATCAAAGCCAAAACCTCCATCTCTTGGACCCACCATGGATTATCGTACCATGATCTGGTATTTTAGACCTTGTAAAATTTCAAAAATAAATTTCATACATCTCATGCTGAATTTGTTTGATAAAAATTAATTATGCTCCCGCCGGGATTTGAACCCGGGATCACTGCCTTGAGAGGGCAGTATGCTTAGCCGGACTACACCACAGGAGCTATCTTAAAGCCATAAGGAATAGCAATTTAAAGGCTAGCTTAATTGACTTGGTTCAAAACAAAGAATTGTAAATCATGATATTTGAAAAAATATGATTGATACGCCACTCAAGAAAACATCTTTAAAATGATTTTTTTGGTATTATTTTTTGTCATGTATGAGATCTGCCCACAACCTCCTTTCTTCTAATGGTGGATTCTGTTGTGTTCCTTCAGATTCTTCTTTTATCAACTGTAATGCAAGTTCTGCTTCTTTTTGTAGATCCTTTGCAGTATTTTTTGAAAATAGGCTAATAACACTTGATAATGCGTATCTCATCTGGATCTCAAGAATAGATGTGTTTCCATGGGACGAAAGCAGAATATCCTTTACGCCTATGATTGGACCCTTGAGCCATTTTATATGAATACCTTCTTTTGGAAATAGGATTACTCTTTGTTGACATTTGTTATCCCCTCCAAGAAATACATCACGTGTTATGACATTTTGTTCTTTTGATATGTTTCTAAGGCGAGTCATTCCTTTCCAATATGCTGGGTCATTGTCAATTTTTGATATTATTTTCCATACTTTTTCTTGTGGTGCGTTGATCTGTATTTTTGTGTTGATCTCGTCCATGAGATAAAATTGTTAATTTAGAATAAATGTATGAAGTATACATTGTAATACAGGAAACCATGCGGTCGCTGGTTATAGAATCTTGAAATGATATGATCAAAAATAATATCACGGTTATTTTGACTATAAACATGGTAAAATCTAGGAATTGATTTTGATTATGCCGTTTGTTATCATATATTGTATGCCTTGAACAAACTGGTCATCTGATATCTGTCCGCTGGCCCACCATCCGGCATTATTTTTGATCCATGATGGAATAGGTTGGGTTCCTGACGTTGTAGCCGCGCCTGATTGCACGGGTATTTTCATTATTCCTTGTTGTATGAGGTATTGTATGCCTTGAACAAACTGGTCATCACCAATCTGTCCTTGTGACCACCACTTGGCATTGTTTTTTATCCATGCCGGGATTGCAGTAGTCTGTGTGGTGGTAGTATTGGTAGTGGTACTGATAGTGTTATTCATATTCATGAGTCCAGATGTTGTTGCTCCCGTTGTTCCAGAGGAGTTGCTGCCAAAGGGTGGAGCTACCTTGACATCCACGTCGACTATCCCTGCATCGGTCGTGTCAGTCACACCTGACTGGGGCCCAGTTCCTATCACCGCAATGACATAGTGTGCAATGGGCGGTGGCTGGTCCACGAGGAAATCTTCCTCGTCATTTCCAACTGCGACGTAAAGGTCTTGTCTTCCTATTGACTGTGCCTGCGAACTCAGCTCATGACCTTGGTTGTCGACGGCGAAAATGTCATAATGTATGTCAGGGATCTGCTCGACGGCAAGGCTAGAGAACACGGGATCAAAAGTTATCCTCCAGCCCATGGGGCATCCCTGGTGAGGTACGGCCGGACTGTAGTAGTATTCTATTGCCACGCTGCTCGTGTCAGTGGCCTGGGTGTTGTGCACGACATCATTTGCATAATCGACCGGTGGGCAATTGGCGCTCCCACCGAGGGGGTTTGTTGACTTTACATTGAGAAATGCTGGGGGCGTGGCGCTGTTCCCTGACTCAAGCATGTTGTATTCGTAGCCAATTGATGGAGACCCGCTTGTCTTTATGGCGTAGACAGTGGCCTTTACCGGGAACGCAAATGAGGGGTCTACCCAGAGGTAACTATTAACCCCGCTGTCGTGGAATTGGAGGGTTGAAGCACTGAAGTTTCCGGCAGGAACTGTTACGTTCTGCATTCCTATGGAGCCGATTGATACCTCGCCATAAATCCCTGTCTGTCCCCAGACGGGGGCAAGTATGTCCACGGGGTGTGTCTTCACCGCAAACGAATCAAGCCAAGTAAGCGTGAGATGGTAGACGTTGGCATAGGGCGCAATGTTGGGGTCAGTATATACGGGGTCTGGACTGACGCTGCCAAGCTTCATTGTGCCCTTTTCCACTATGGAGCCGTCCTGAACTGCTACTTGGGCATAGTAAGCACCGTCGCTTGTCTCGTTTTGAATCCACATGTCAAACTCAAACGGGGCCAGATTATGATAAAAGATGTCCGATATGTTGTATCTGTAATAGTCTCCAACTTTTAATCCCTGTCCGACATACCATGAAGTTGCAAATACGTTAGGTATAGTAGCAAAAGTTCCTATGATGATTATTGACGCTGCAATAGATATTGGTAAGAAAGATCTGATCTTCATGCCCTGTAATCTTGATATATTTCTGAGGAACTAATAAACCTCGTTAAACTATGTTAATGGTTACGGATTTCGCAGTTTGATATGGAAAATAGTGGTACAACAATCGAATAAGAAAGAGAATTCATGACCATTTCTATGCACTTTATCTTCTAAACCTTCATTTCTGTATCTCATCTAACTGTAACATCATATCAAGCACAACTAGTGTAGATTCTCTATATGGTGCGTCCGTGACTGTTGATATTATATCCATGTTGAACATCCAAGTCTTCTATTAGAAAATAAACACCAATAAAATGGCAGATTACAAAAATTATCATTTTATGATATATGCGCAATGTTTTTCGATTCAATTTATTTGTAAATTTTAACAGCTTGGATGCTTTATAGCAAAACCACGAAATGGAATTCTAGTGGATATAAAAAAAATTCCAGAACTTTTATCAATATCTGAGCAGCATCCGGTAGGTTTTGGTGGGTGTCAAAATAACGGAAATAATTTTGATTGCTGTGAATATAATATCAGTGTCTTTGATGGCAAGACCGAAGAATCAGTTCATGACCTTTCTGGGTCTATGGTAAAACTGCATCATTGTTCCTTATCAGAATCCAATGTTTCAATTTTGATTCAATTGGAAAACCTGACTATTCTTCGCGATGAGCAGTGGAATTTACGAATGTTTCTGGCAAAAATAAAGGAAAAGAAGGAAAAGATTTCAAATTCTTACACTCAAAGCTGTCTTGTTGACGCCGGAATCTTTGCAAACAAAGCCAGAGAAGCAGTAAAAACCAATGAACCTTTTGCGGCAATATGGATAAAGTGTGCTTCGTACTTTCTTGCGGATGCATTGTTTTCAATCAATTCAAAACGACCTAGTCCTGTTCATATGCTAGAAATAACCAGAAATTTGAAAAAAAATGAGACTAATCAGACCTTTTCTATAGTACATCAAACACTTGGCATAGAAAGGGCTTCCACCTCAGTTCTTGCAAGAATGTTCAAGTCAACCGTAGGATTTTCGGATATGGTTGAAAATAATGGTCACTCTAAGATAATAAAAAGAAAATACGATTATCTGGTTGAAAACTCATTACTATCTGATTGTTATTTCTATCTTGGATATGTAAACAGGAATAATGTAATAAAAATTAAAAATCAAATTCATAAAAACCCGGAATATATCCATGTGCTAAAGGTAGCACTTGATATAGAAAGCGATCAACTAGTAATAGACAAGCAAGCAAATGCACTTTTACAAAGAATAAACGAACTTCTTGTAGATATAAAAGATAAAAAATAATCCAGTTTCTTTGAACTTTTTAATAACCTTTAAAACCATGTAGGAGATCTCCCAGATATGACAGACGCAGCATGCGGATGCGACTCGGCAGCAGAAAATAGCACAGAATGCGATTGTGCTATGCAAGGCGAATGCTATTGTGATGCTAATTGTACTTGCAAAGCATCAGTTTGTAAGGAACAGGTAGCCTCGTTCAAATAGGTTTTAGACCTTTTTTTCTTTTATTTTTTAAAAAACACAACTTACTTTTCATCTTCGTCTTTGATTCCCCATGTCCTTACAAGTTCCTTTTGAAACTTGTCTACCTGCTTTTCATTTAGGGAATCTCCACAGTTCTTGTGTGTCGGGACTACTACCAAGCCATCTAACTTGAACTCTACTTCGTACATGTGAACTTTTTCACATTCGCACATGTGCGACTACATATTGTTCCACTATATTTGCTTATTTGAAACCTTTAACTATACGCCGGCGAGGTAGCTGAGTAAGCCGATGGCAAGCATTAAACTTGTGATAATTTTTGCTATTATTGTAGTGTCAGCTGTTGCAGGAATAGTCTGGCCATTTTTTATAAATCTGCATATCAACCTACTACCAAGCACAGCAAGCTTGTGGCATATGGGAAAAGGTTCTCAATACGAGCCTGAAATGGTATATCAAGTGTCTTTTAACAATACCAACTTTACAGCTGATATGAAGTTTTTGCCTATGCAGGGTCAAAATCAAAGTCTCTTTGTACAAATAAGACCTAGCGGAAGTGACAAAATAATAAATCAGACAGTGCAAATTGGCCTTCTTTACGATTATCCAAATGTATCAGGAGACGCAAAACCATACTTTGACATTTTGGACCAATCTGTATTTTCCATGCGTGATTATGCAACAACTGAGCAGTATCTAGCAAAAGGCGCTACATGGGGAGACATCTACATAGGGGTAAACCATGAACAGCTTACTGTAACTGATGTTGGAACCATGTCTTTTGGGTTTGGCTCAACAAATGCATATCTGTTATCTTATAGAGATGGAGCAAACGAAAACAAGGTCTGGATTGTAGATAATTTACCATTGCCAGTAAAGGCTCAAGAGTACGATTTTAATGGAACACTAGATTACACTTTTGAGTTGGTTTCACTAAAGGCGCCCTCTACTCCAGGCTTTAGCTGATAACAATTAACCAAAAGCCAGTCACAAAACTTTGTTACCTTTTCATCAAATTTACCCCAAACATGTAAAGATGATGGCAGTATGTCCAACCTTAAATTTTCTAACATTACTCTGACACCTTCCTTTCCTTCGTACATGTATGCATCATGTACTTGGGGGTTGTCTAGCATCTCAACAGCTTTTGATTTTATCAAGTCTCTGGCAATTGAAAAATTTCTGCTGTTTCGTTGAAAAACCATTCCTATGTTCTCTGTTCCATAAGACTCGAAATCCTCAATCTTTCCCCTTTGGGGAAAATTCAATGAAAGATTGATACCGTGTTTTTTTCCTATTTTTGATGCAATTTCATTTACTGTTGTAAATGCGATTGCCGGACTTTTTTTCGTAAGAATTCTTATTTGTGGCATATTTGATACAAGTTCCATTCTTAGTTCTGCGGTAATTGAGGAAAAACTCACAATTACAGTCTAAAAAATTTCTCATATATTTATTGAGTTTATTTAATTACTGGAATTCTTATTATTTACGCATGCTTCCGCTTGACAAAGATGATATTCCATATGATGAAGGCTCGGAAAAGGCATCAAGTGTTGAAGATTACAAGGTAACATGCATGCAATTCATTAAGGACATTAGCACCGATTATCTTGCATGGGTTGATTACTATAAACTTCCTCCAGATGAGGACAAAAAAAGAAGGGATCTAATACATGCAATAGTGGAACGCACAAATGAATGGATTGCTAAAATAGCAACCACAATCAAGGGAGTTGATGTTGTGATGAACGACGGAATTCAAAAAATGGCAGAAAACACAGCAGGATATCCCTTTCAAATTGGAGTTTTTGTCAATAACACGTCTGGATACACACTTGCAAAGCAAGGAATAGTCGATATCAACATAAAAGCCGTTGGAAGAGATGGTTCCAAAGTAAAGCTAGGTTGGCATCAAAAAGACAAGCGATTTCTCATAAACTCCACAAGTCCAGTTTCAATTGACGAAGCCAATATTGCAGAACAAGACTTTGAAATGTTAGATTTGCATCTAAGATTGGATGCCCAAAAATGCAGCCCAAGAGATCTCATATCATTTACTGTCATAATTGTTGAAACAAGAGATGGTCAAGAATACGAGCGACGCGGAGTCAGTACAATTATTCATCTAGGATAACTCTAAGCACTATTCTTGAATCCTCTGCACGACCATCAGAATATTTCATATGTGATATCTTTTTTGTCAATTCTTCGTCTTTGACCAATGACGCATGTCCTGAAAAAATGGTATCATTTGCCGTCACTTTGACTAGTGTATTTGCAATTGCATTTTTGAGCCAATCACTATTTGGATTTCTTCTTGAAAAATAGAATCCATTGTTATAAAATACTGCCCGGAGCTCAACAGAGTGCTCTTTTCCTGTTTTTCTGCCTGTGGTAGATAAAACTGCAACAAGGGGACCCTCCTTAAACTTCATAAGCCTATTCTCTGTTCTAAAGAATTTAACCCATTAGATTGAAAACTCTGATACCTGATTCAATAAACTGACTTGGTGGCTCTCTCGCATGGCAACAACACTGGAACTTAATAGAAACCAGATAAAGGCCGATGAATTTAAAGGAAAAAAAGTCATTGATAGAGAAGGAATACAATACGGCAAGGTAAAACATGTGCACATAAATTCAGATACGTTAGAAGTGGTAGGAATTACAGTCCATGAGGGATTTGGTAAGGATTACTTCCTGTCGCGAGATTATGTGGACCGCTTTACTGAAGAATCTGTTCTACTTTCCTCTGCACCCATAAGAACAGACGTATCTGTGGTTGACATTGATGGCAAAAAGGTTGGAAAGGTAAAACGACTACACATGAACAAAGACACAAACGAACTAGACTCTATTGAGGTAACTGAAGGCCTTACCGGTTCAAGGATATTCCATACATCTGAGATTTGGGGCGTTGGAGAAAAGATTATTCTCAGACTTACAAAAGACGAATACAAAAGACCTTGATGAAAATTATCTAGTAATTTTCCACACTAGACATTTTTTTCTTATTAATGATTTACTGTATTTTATTCCACCAGATGTCGGTCTGCCATCGTCTCTTGTAGATCCTGTTAGATATTGTGCATATGTAACAACCAAGATGATATGATATTCCAGTCTAGTCGATCTAATTTATCATAGTTGACAAAAACTACAATAATTCCTCACTTAGGAGATCTTCTTGGTATTCTACCACTCCCTCATCGTTGAGGGCCTCTATTCCACTAGTAGGTATTATGGTACTTGTATTGTCAAGCATTATGGTAGAGTATGCATGGGCAGACAACTCGACGCCTTTTGTAATCCAATGGGGAGGATATGGACTACAGACCAATGGCAAGTTTGCATTTCCACAAGGCATAGCTACTGACCAATCAGGTAATGTCTACGTTACAGACTTGGGCAACAGAAGAGTTCAGGAATTTGATAACAATGGTAACTTTTTGTCGACATGGGGAATCAAAGGATCCGGCAATGGCACTTTCCAAGAGCCTGAAGGAATAGCAGTAGGAGGAGGTTTTGTTTATGTTGTTGATAATGATCTAGGGCTTGTTCAAAAATTTGATACAAGCGGGCACTTTATCATGCAATGGGGAGGTAAAGGTAGCGGCAATGGTCAATTTTTACTTCCTCAAGGAATTGCAGTAGATTCTAACGGTGATGTTTATGTTGTAGATACCGGAAATAGTCGAGTTGAAAAGTTTGATGGTAATGGAACATTCTTACTTTCAATTGGAAGCAGCGGTCTTGACAACGGTGATTTTCTCTCTCCTCATGGCGTAGCCATTGATTCGTTTGGCTATGTCTATGTTACAGATACTGGAAACAACAGAGTAGAAAAATTTGATCAAGGTGGAACCTATCTCCAATCATATGGCACGACTGAAAGTCTAAAATCACCAATTGGAATTGCGGTGGACAAGTCTGGAAATATCTATGTTGCAGACGATGGAAATAATCGAATTGTTGAACTGGAAAGTAACGGAAATGTGGACACTTGGGGTAATTCTGGAACAGGGGCAGATTTCTTTATGGAGCCAAGAGATGTTGCAGTTGATTCCGCAGGAAATATCTTTGTTGTAGACAGTGACAATAACAGAATACAAAAGTTTGGCTCATCTACACCGCCACCACAAATACCAACTCAACCACAAACTGTTGCTAATCAAACAACTCAAACAGAAAATAACCAGACCACTCAGAATCAAAACACGGTGCAAAATACAGCACAAAACACCACTTCGTCATTAATCACAGATCCAAATGAAAAAACAGATCCTCAGATTACTGTTCCGTCTGACATGACTGTAGAAGCAACAGGAGTCTTGACCTCTGTTTCTATTGGTCAGGCCACTGCAACAGATGCAGTAAAAGTTGTCTCCATTACTAATAACGCACCATCAAAATTCCCACTTGGAACCACAATGATTACATGGACTGCAATGAATGCTGGCGGAAATACTGCAGTAGCAGTTCAGAAAATAACCATAGTTGATACCACTCCACCTACACTTACTGCTCCTCCAAATGTGACAGTTCAAGCAACAAGTGCTAATCACACTACCGTTAGTCTAGGACTTCCGTCTTCTTATGATGCAGTGGGGGTGGAATCTATTACAAATGATGCTCCTCCATATTTTCCACTAGGGCAAACAACAGTCACATGGAAAGCAATTGATCCATCCGGCAATGTGGCTACTGCTAAACAAGTAGTTACAGTTCAAGATACAACACCTCCGACAATAAGGGCTCCTGCAGACATGACAGTCAATGCAACTGGAACGCTAACTCCAGTAAATATTGGTCAGGCAACTACCACTGATAACATTGGAATTTCGTCACTTACTAATAACGCTCCACAACAAGGCTTTCAACTTGGCACTACTCTAGTTACTTGGACTGCGACTGACGCGGGTGGAAATACCGCCAATACAACACAAAAGATTACAGTTGTTAATCATACTCCTCCAATTCTAACTGTTCCATCTAATGTAACATTTCAGGCTACCTCGCTTAACAACAATACAGTACCACTAGGCAATGCTACATCTACTGATTTTGAGTCAGTTACCATTGCCAATAACGCACCTAAGGTATTTTCACTTGGTAAAACCGTAGTATTATGGACTGCCACTGACAAATCAGGCAATACATCTAATGCCACTCAAACAGTAAATGTAATTGATTCTGTTGCTCCAAAGCTAACACCACCATCTGATGTTACATTCCAGGCCACTTCGTTGAATAACAATACTGTACCACTAGGCAATGCAACAGCTACCGACATCGAGCCAGTTACAATCACCAACAACGCATCAAAGGTATTTTCACTTGGAAAGAGTATAGTGTTATGGACTGCAAAGGATGATGTAGGTAACATATCAAATGCAACCCAAATAATTAATGTGGTAGATACCACTGCGCCAAAGATTACAGCGCCATCAAACGTTACCTTTGAAGCAACATCTCTTGCCAACAATACAGTACCATTAGGAGCTCCAACGGTAACCGATATAGGACAAGTAACTGTGACAAATGATGCACCAAAGACATTCTCTATAGGATTGACTACAGTAACTTGGACCGCAAAAGACACATCAGGCAATACCGCTAATGCCACTCAAACAGTAAACATAGTGCATACAACCCCGCCAAAGCTAACCCCGCCATCAAACGTTACCTTTGAAGCGACATCTGTTACTGCCAATACTGTACCGCTAGGCAATGCAACAGCTACCGACATCGAGCCAGTTACAATCACCAACAACGCATCAAGCACATTCCCACTTGGAAAGAGTATAGTGTTATGGACAGCAAAGGACGCTACAAGTATAATATCTAATGTCACTCAAACAGTAAATGTAATTGATTCTGTTCCGCCCAAGCTAACCCCGCCATCAAACGTTACCTTTGAAGCAACATCTGTTACTGCCAATACTGTACCACTAGGCAATGCAACAGCTACCGACATCGAGCCAGTTACAATCACCAACAACGCATCAAGCACATTCCCACTTGGAAAGAGTATAGTGTTATGGACTGCAAAGGACACATCAGGCAATACCGCTAATGCCACTCAAACAGTAAACATAGTGCATACAACCCCGCCAAAGCTAACCCCGCCATCAAACGTTACCTTTGAAGCAACATCTCTTGACAACAATACAGTACCATTAGGATCTCCAATAGTAACTGACATTGAACAAGTAACTGTAACAAACAATGCTCCAAAGGCATTCTCTATAGGATTGACTACAGTAACTTGGACTACAACTGATACATCAGGCAATACCGCTAATGTCACTCAGACTGTTTTAGTAAAGGATACCACACCACCCAAGCTAACCCCGCCATCAAACGTTACCTTTGAAGCAACAGCTGCTTCTGCCAATACTGTACCACTAGGCAATGCAACAGCTACCGACATCGAGCCAGTTACAATCACCAACAACGCATCAAAGGTATTTTCACTTGGAAAGAGTATAGTGTTATGGACTGCAAAAGATGCTGTAGGTAACATATCAAACATCACTCAAATAATTAACGTCGTAGATACTACTCCGCCAAAGATCACCGCGCCATCAAACATCACGGTAGACGCCACATCACTTAACAATAACACCGCAACACTTGGAGATGCAACAGCCACAGACAATGTTAAGGTTGTATCTGTCACCAACAACGCATCAAAGACATTCCCGCTAGGAAAGACAACCGTATTGTGGATTGCTACTGATGAGGCAGGAAACACTGCTAATGCTACTCAAATAGTAAATGTTGTAAATACCGCACCACCCAAGCTAACCCCGCCATCTAATGTAACATTCCAGGCCACTTCATTGAATAACAATACTGTACCACTAGGCAATGCAACAGCTACCGACATCGAGCCAGTTACAATCACCAACAACGCATCAAAGGTATTTTCACTTGGAAAGAGTATAGTGTTATGGACTGCAAAGGACAAGTCAGGTAATGTATCCAATGTTACCCAAGTAATTGATGTAATAGATACCTCTCCGCCAAAGATCACTGCTCCGCATACAGTAATAGTTAATGCGACAAGTCCTACCAGTAACAATGTATCTATGGGTAACGCTACAGCTACTGACAACACTGAGGTAGTCTCCATAACTAATGATGCCCCTGCAATATTTCCATTTGGTAATACGACAGTAACTTGGGTTGCAAAAGATGAATCCGGCAATATGGCAACTGCTACACAGCTAGTTGAGGTAGTTGATCATTCTGCACCACAATTAACGGTTCCATCTAACATTGTTACCAATGCCACGGCATTTGAAACGCCAGTTTCAATAGGTCAAGCCAGCGCAACCGGTATCATTGATACCTCGCCCAAGATAACAAACAACGCCACTGGTCTATTTCATATTGGAACGACAACAATCCAATGGACTGCCGTTGACAAGTTTGGTAATACAAAGACGCTAGATCAAACAGTAGATGTTCTAGCATGTGGCAAACCAGAATCGCTCTATAACGTGATAATGGGAACAAACGGCAATGATACCTTAACGGGATCATCAGTACAGAACTTGATACTAGGACTTGATGGCAATGATATCATTCATGCAGGTCCCGCAGGAGACTGTATAATTGCAGGCAACGGTAACAGCGTAATATTTGGCGGCAGTGGAAACGACATGATAATTGCAGGTAATGGTGACAACATCATTAGGGGAAGCACTGGCAATGAATTGGTCTACGTAGGAACGGGAAGCAACATAATTCAAGGAGGCACTGGCCACAACACCTGTTATCTAGGTAACCCAGGTGCAGATACCGTAGTTAACTGTCAGGCCCTAAAACAATAAAATTTCTACTGTTTTTTCTTAAATAAATTTCATATAGATTATAATGACAATCTGTCTTTTTGAAGAGAGATGTCAAACTCAGAGAAATTGTTTTCAAGGTCCAAGAAAGTAATTCCCTCAGGAATCAACAGTCCGGTCAGATATTATGATCCTTATCCGTTCTTTGTTACAAAGGCTCAAGGAAGCTCACTTTGGGATGTTGATGGTAATCACTATCTTGATTTTTGTAATGGATATGGCGCTCTATTATTGGGTCATAGACGAAAAGAAATTATTTCTGCTGTTCTGTCTCAGCTAAAAAAAGGAACTCTATACTGTGCACCAACAGAGCTTGAGGTAAAATTATCTGAATTAATATCAAAAAACTTTCCTTCAATGCAAAAAGTACGGCTAGTAAACACGGGAAGCGAAGCAACCATGACAGCTATACGATTAGCTAGGGGATTTACAAAAAAGAAGAAAATAATCAAATTTGAGGGATGCTATCACGGTGCACATGATTATGTCTTGGTAAAGGCAGGTTCTGGTGCAGCTCACAACAGCATATCAGTTTCTGATGGGGGCCTTGAAGAAGTTTCAAAGAATACTCTGGTTGTTCAGTACAATAACACTCAAGAACTTGCTTCTGTGTTAGAAAAAGAAAAAGACATTGCTGCTGTAATAGTAGAACCAGTTCTTGCAAATATGGGACTAGTGTTGCCGGAAAAGGGTTTCTTAAATGATATCAGAAAACTTACAACAGAAAATAACAGCCTTTTGATATTTGACGAAGTGGTGACAGGATTTAGAATGTCACCTGGAGGGGCTCAAAAATACTATTCCATAGAACCTGATATCACTACCCTTGGAAAAGCTCTGGGAAATGGATTTGTTATTGCAGCAGTTGGGGGAAAGAAAGAGATTATGAATATGCTTTCTCCTGAAGGGAAGGTCTATCAAGCAAGCACATACGCTGGCAACCCTATATCAGTGTCAGCTGCAATTGCTTCTGTACAAACAATGAACAAGAATAAAGACAAACTTTACCATAGACTTGAGAAAACATGCAAGGCTTTGACATCATCTCTGGGGGATATCGCGTCTGACATGGGTATTGGCCACCAAATTAACTCAATTAGTTCCATGTTTCAGATATTTTTTACAGATAAACAAGTAGTCAATTACTCTACTGCAAAGGCTGCTGATGCTGCCAAGTTCAAAAAATTATTCAACGGATTGCTAAAGAACGGGGTCTTTATTGCACCATCACAGTTTGAAACAGTCTTTCTCTCGTCTGCTCACACTGACAAAGACATCAAAAAGACAATTACTGCATATGAAAAAGCGTTGAAGATGGTAAAAAAATGAAGTATCTTGTAGGCGCCAGAGGCAGTCAGTTATCTCTTGCCCAAACCAACTGGGTAATCTCAGAACTCCAAAAGAAAAATCCGCAAGCAGAATTTGAAATAGTTCCAATAACAACAAAGGGAGATACCGATGCAAGGCCTCTTTTTACCATAAACCAAAAAGGAATTTTTGAAAAAGAAATTGACAGAGCAGTAGCGGAAAAAAAAGTAGACTTTGCAGTACATAGCCTAAAAGATGTTCCAGCAGAACTGCCAGATGAACTCATTCTTGCTTGCATCCCAAAGAGGGAGCCTGCAAATGACATCTTCATATCAAAGGATGGTACTACGCTTGACGCAATGAAAAAAGGCACAGTCATTGGAACAAGCAGCCTGCGACGAGCAGTCCAGATATCAAGACAAAGACCCGATCTGATAGTAAAACCAATTCGAGGAAACATTGAAACACGAATCAAAAAAATTAGCGAGGGAAAATTTGACGGTATTGTCTTGGCTCAAGCCGGAATACAGCGACTGGGGCTTGATGTAAAATTTGAGAAACTCTCAGTAGAGACGTTTGTGCCATCTCCTGGGCAGGGTGCCTTGGCAATAGTGGCAAGAAAAGATAATCACGATGTATTGGAACTATTAAAAAAAATTGAAGATCAAGTGTCAAGAAATGTCATAGAGGCAGAGAGGTCGTTATCCATGTTTGTAGACTCGGGCTGTAGGTTTCCTGTAGGGGCGCTTGCCAACCAAGAAGGAGATAATCTGACCCTTAACGTAACAGTTTATTCGGTAGATGGCAGCAAATTCATCACAGTCAAGCAAGGTTCAGAATCAAACAGAGCAAAAGAGCTTGGAAAACAGGTTGCATCTGAACTATCAGCAAAAGGAATAGAAGAGCTAGCAAAGAACTGGAGAGAAAAGGTAGAGGAATGGAACAGAAAATGAAAGGCAAAGTCTTCATTGTAGGCGCAGGTCCGGGTGATCCTAAGTTGATTACCCTGAAGGCTGTTGAAGCAATAAAATCAGCAGATGTAGTACTGTATGACAGGCTAGTAAGTAAGAAAATCATTGGCATGATTCCTAAAAATGCTGAAAAAGTGTATGTTGGAAGAGCCGTAGGTGATGACTACAAACACCAGGACGACACAAACGAATTGATGGTTACCTATGCTAAAACAAAAAGAAATGTTGTCAGGCTAAAGGGAGGAGACCCATTTATCTTTGGAAGAGGAGGGGAAGAAGCTGAATTTCTCAAAGAACACAATGTCAAGTATGAAATTATTCCGGGAATAACCTCTGGAATAGGCTCTGCAGAATATTCTGGAATACCACTAACTCATCGAGACTATGCTTCTTCTGTTGTATTTGTTACAGGCCATGAAGACGCAAAAAAGACACAAGAGATAGTAAAATGGAAAAAACTGGCCAAATCTGTTGATACCATAGTCATAATGATGGGACTCTCAAGACTTGAGGTAATTTCTAAAAATTTGATAAGTGGTGGCCTTGACAAAAATACACCTGTTGCAGTAATTCAAAATGGAACCACTGCTGAGCACAGGATGATAAAGGGAACTCTGACAAATATAACAAAGAAGGTCAGTGCAGCAAAGATAAGACCGCCATCTATAATTATAATAGGCAAAGTTGTTTCTCTTTCAGAGAAGATAGGGTGGAGAAAATGATACAGGGCAAGGTCATAGCAATCACAAGATCCAAGGAGGACTCTGAAGAATTTGTAAGTCTAATTACGAATGAAAAAGCCCGAGCAATATCACTTCCAACCATAGAACTTGTCAGCAAAGGCGATGGCATGGTAGACGAGTTTCTAGATGCCGTGAAGAAGGAAGACCCTGACTTTTCTGTATTTATGAGCTCAAAGGCTGTAAAATTGCTGTTTGATACTGCAAAAAAGATCTCAAAATATGAAAAATTACAACTGGCGGTGGCAAATACAACAGTAATTGCAGTTGGCCCAAAAACCAAAGCAGCTCTTGACGCAGAAGGAATTCGAGTGGCGCATGTTCCTGAAAGGTTCTCGTCAGTAGGAGTCGGTGAAGTCTTTACACGTTTGAATGCTGAAGACAAGAAAGTGATTGTGCCACGAAGCGGGGCATCTACGCCATTTCTGGCGCAACTTCTTGAAAAGATAGGACTGAAAGTAAAGGAGGTTTACTTGTATGATGTTAAATCTCATAGCGACTTGACCCAATGGTTAGAATTCAAACAACTGTTTTCAGATAACAAGGTGGACGGAGTTGTCTTTACAAGCGCTTCATCTGTCAGGGCATTCTTTGACATAATGCTTGGAGATACCGATGAAAATACGCTGAAAACAAATCTAGAAAAAACAACTGTTGTGGCAATAGGGCCATTTACTGCAGACGAATTGAAAAAATTTGGAATAAATCCAGTAACTGCAGACATTCATACTGTTTCAGGTGCAGTAGAGACAATAAAGAACTGTCTATGCTGATCTTGTTTTCTTGTACTTGATCTTTTTTAGAAATTTTTCTATATCTCTAAATCTTATTCTATGATCTTGGAATGATCTTGTTAGCTTGACCTAAACGTTAATTTGCTCTCATGCGTGATACATTTGGACTATCTCGCGTATTGTTTAGCTTAGCCTACTCCGCTGTACGCGTATGAAGAGGTGTGTAACTTTTTTATAACATAACGGTGTTATGAAAAGCATGACAACAGAGAACCTCAATATGGATTATAGTAAATATGATTTCAAAGACTCTACTGAGATGTATGTTTATACAAGCAAAAAGGGTTTATCAAAAGAAGTAGTTGAAGAAATCAGCAAACTAAAAGACGAACCACAATGGATGCTTGACTTTAGACTCCGTTCATATGACATTTTTATGAAAAAATCCATGCCAAATTGGGGCGCAGATCTCTCAACTATAGATTTTAACAATATCTACTATTATGCCAAGGCTTCTGAGAAGACAGAAAAGGACTGGGATAGTGTTCCAGCAGAAGTAAAGGCAACCTTTGATAAGCTTGGTATTCCAGAAGCTGAAAAGAAATTTTTGGCTGGTGTAGGTGCACAATACGAATCTGAAGTCGTGTATCATCACCTGCGAGATGACCTTGCAAAGAAAGGAGTACTCTTCCTTGACACTGATACTGCTCTAAAAGAACAACCTGAAATTTTCAAGAAATTCTTTGGTAAGATAATTCCGCCAGAAGACAACAAGTTTGCCGCTCTAAACAGCGCTGTCTGGAGTGGCGGCTCGTTCATCTATGTTCCAAAGGGTGTAAAGGTAGACTTGCCATTACAAGCATATTTTAGAATAAACAAGGAAAACATAGGTCAGTTTGAAAGAACACTGATAATTGCTGACGAGGGCGCAGAGGTTCACTATATAGAGGGATGCACAGCACCAGTGTATTCATCAGAATCATTACACTCTGCAGTAGTTGAGCTAGTTGCAATGAAAAATGCCAAATTAAGATATACAACAATTCAAAACTGGAGCAATGACGTTTACAATCTAGTAACAAAGAGAGCATATGCATATGATAATGCCAGAGTTGAATGGATTGACGGCAACATTGGAAGCCGCGTCACCATGAAATATCCTGGAATTTATCTTCTAGGACAAAGAGCACACGGAGAGACACTATCAATTGCATTTGCTGGCAAGAACCAACACCAAGATACTGGTGCAAAAATGGTTCACCTTGCCCCAAACACTACATCTAGAACTACATCAAAATCTGTGAGCAAGAGTAATGGTAGAACAACATACAGAGGACTATTGCATGTTGCCAAGGGGGCAACAGGCGTCAAGGCATCTGTAAGATGTGATGCTCTCTTACTTGACGACACATCCAAGACTGATACTTATCCTTACATGGAGATTAACCAAGAGGATGCAACAATTACTCACGAGGCAACAGTGGGTAAGATAGGAGATGAACAAATATTCTATCTAATGACAAGGGGCTTTACAGAAGAAGAAGCACTCACTCTAATCGTAAACGGATTCATAGAGCCATTCACTAAAGAGCTACCGATGGAATATGCGGTAGAACTCAACAGGCTAATAAAACTAGAAATGGATGGCTCAGTCGGCTAGTCCGGCTTGCTAATTGCCATCTGAGTAGATATGTCATCTTTTGTCCTGTCAAAGCTTGGAGCAAACCACCTCGATGAGATCTCTGAATCCAACAATGACCCATCGTGGCTAAAAGATTATAGGAAAAACTCATTTTCAATTTATGAGAAACTCCCACCTGAAGTTTCTCCACTTTACAACAAATACTCTGATGCCAACAAAATGGATTCATCACAGGTGACCTTCTCTCTAAGCTCTGATACTACATTACCTGATTTTGTAAATGACAGACTATCTGAGATTTCAGACAACCCAAACATAGTCCAGATAGGAACAAACATTTTAAAGATAAACATTCCCTCAGAACTGAAATCAAAAGGCCTAGTTGTCTGTTCGATTCAAGACGCAATCCGAGAACACGAAGATAAGGTAAGAAAAGCATTTGAAAAAATTGATGCCAAGCAAGACAAATACGTCGCACTCAACAACGCATTTTTCAATTCTGGAATTTTCATCTACATTCCACGAAATCTAGTTTTAGAAAAACCAATTCACATAATTTCCTCCCTTGCCCTTGATCAGACCTCAACAATATCAAGAAACATTGTGATAGGAGATGAAAGCAGCAAGGCATCAATTGTTCAAGAGGTTTATGCACCAAAATCTGCCAAGCAGCAAGCATATCTTGAGGTTCTCGATGCTACTGTTAACCAAAATGGACATCTTGAACTTGTGACACTACAGGCAATGGATCAAAATGCAGTAAACTTTTCATCTAGATCTGCAAGAATTGCACAAGATGCAACAATGAGTTGGTATCTTGGATTATTTGGCTCATATCTGTCACGATACAAGGTAGATAACTATCTTAACGGAACAGGGGCAAATGCACACGATACCGAAGTAGCGTTTGGAAACAAGAACCAGTCATTTGATCTGGCCTCTAATCTAATACATAATGCCCCTTCAACTATTGGCAGGGTTTTGGAAAAATCAGTTCTCAAAGATACATCAAAATCTCTCTTTAAGGGAATGATCCGAATTGAAAAAGGTGCATCACATGCAGAGTCATATCTTGCAGGACATTCTATCTTGCTAGACAAGGGCGCAAAATCAGATTCCATACCAGGTCTTGAGATACTGACCAATGATGTCAAGGCAACCCATTCTGCCTCTGTTGCACAGATGGATGAGGAACAGTTGTTCTATCTTGCCAGCAGGTGCCTGAGCAAATCCGAGGCACAAAAGATCATAGTGGAAGGATTTCTTGAACCATTATCAAGAAAGATGTCATATCAAATTCGCGCTTGGATTAGTTATCTTATTGAATCAAAATGGCTTGGCAGAGACCTTACAATAAAAACAGATGAGCAACTCAAGGCATTACTAGAAGTAGAAGAGACAAGATACCGTGAAACTGACATCTTTGGAAGCCATTACAAGTACAGGTGAATCTGTTGCCAGAATGGGTCAAGACATATGGTACTAGCGAATTGAAAAAAGGAGAAATGATAGATTTTGATTATAAAGAAAAAAAAATTCTATTGGCAAACATCAACGGAAAAATTTACGCAACAGATAGAACTTGCACTCATGCAGAAGCAGATCTTACAACAGGAATTTTAAACGAAGAAGGAGTAACATGCCCCTTGCACCTGTCAACATTTAATCTTGAAACTGGTGTTCCACAAAATCTTCCAGCTGAAGTGCCGCTGAAAATCTACAATGTTAAAATAGAACAAAACGAAATCTATGTTGAGGTAGACTAGTTTGCAGACAAGCGTGATAAATATTGAAGATATTAGAAATGATTTCCCAATTCTAAAACGTAAAGTTCACAAAGACAAGGCGCTTATCTATTTTGATAACGCTGCGACCACGCAAAAACCAATTCAGGTAATAAACGCCATCAGCAATTACTATCTAAATTATAACTCAAACATTCACCGAGCAGTTCATGAGTTGGCAGAAGAGGCAACAATAGCATATGAGGCTACCAGAGACAAGGTTGTAAAATTCATCAACGCAAAGAATCGTGAAGAAATAGTTTTTGTTAGAGGCACAACAGAGGCAATCAACCTGGTTGCCTATTCTTGGGGAAGACAAAATGTTAACAAAGACGACATTGTTGTTACCACGGAATATGAGCATCACAGCAATATTGTTCCATGGCAATTGCTGACAAAAGAGAAAGGTGCAAAATTAGAATACATTGGAGTTGATGACAACGGTGAGCTCATGCTTGATCAGCTTGACAAATACCTGGAAACAGGAAAGGTAAAACTTGTTACATTCAGCCAAATGTCAAATGTCCTTGGTACAATAACTGATTCACAAGAAATTATCAAGCGATGCAAGGCAAAAGGGGTCAAAGTGTTAGTTGATGGGGCTCAATCTGTTCCACATCTCAAAGTAGATCTGCAAGAACTAGGCTGTGACTTTTTTGCATTCTCGGCTCACAAGATGCTAGGACCAACTGGTGTGGGTGTACTGTGGGCAAGAAAAGAATTGCTTGAGAGTATGGTTCCATTCAATGCCGGGGGAGACATGATTCGCGAAGTGCACAAGTACGAAACCTCATGGAACGACCTGCCATACAAATTTGAGGCAGGAACCCCAAACATTGCAGATGTAATCGGATTTGCAGCTGCACTTGATTATCTAGAAAAAATAGGCATGGATAGAGTACGCGAGCACGAAATGGAGATAACAAAATATGCACTTGATAAAATGTCTCAGATAAAAGAAGTGAAAATTTACGGACCAATGGATGTTGCAAAACGCGGTGGTGTGATATCATTTAATCTGGGAGACATTCATCCACATGATCTTGCAACTATAATTGATGAACATGGAGTTGCAATTCGCTCAGGACATCATTGTGCACAGGTGTTGATGGAAAGACTTGATGTTTCTGCAACTTCGCGCGCAAGCTTTTATATTTATAATACAAAGGATGAAGTAGATGTTTTCATCCAGTCCCTCTATAGGGCAAAGGAGTTGTTTAGAATTTGAGTAGTGCAGACATTTACCGAGAAATCATACTTGATTATTACAGAAATCCAAGAAACTATGGCAAGCTGCCAAACCCTGATGTTGCGCAGCGAGACAGCAATCCATTATGTGGAGATGAACTTGAGATGCATCTTAACATAAAGGACAACAAGGTAGTAGATGTCAAGTTTACAGGAAAAGGATGCGCGATAAGCCAAGCCAGTGCTTCAATGCTTACCGAACTTATCATGGGAAAAGACTTTGAGGCAGTAAAGAAACTTTCTAAAGAAGATATACTGGATAACCTGGGGCTACACGACCTGGGGCCTGCCAGAATAAAGTGCGCATTGTTATCACTAAAGGTTCTAAAATCTGGTCTGTATTCCTATCTTTTGGATCAACTAAAGGACACTGCATCCGCAGACAAGATAAAAGAAGAAGCATCGGGTCTGTACTAACTTGGCAGCCCAAACAACTGCAATATCTCTTCAGATAAGAAAAATAATTTTTGAAAAATTCAATGCCCCAGACCTTAGGTTCACAAACGACGAGATCTTTGAGATTCTACAGAGTAATGGGCTTGACAGTTCGCTTACTATAGATGACATGGAGTCATACTTTAAGCAACTACATGATGAGGGATTGATAAGACCTATTGCACAGAACTTTACCACTCAATGGTTCAAGACCTTCGATGTAGTAGAGAAACACAACTGCAAGTCTTGTGGCCAAGAAGTCTACTTGGGTAAACTTGAACCAAGGACATGCCCAAACTCTCAATGCAAGGCGCCTATTTAGCTTCGATATCTTGCAGCAGCCTCTTCCAAGGCCTGAATCATTGGAAGTTTTACGCCAGTCAAATACAATACTAGTGCACCACCTGCAGTGCTGATATGGTTTATCTTCTCTTCAAGACCATATCTTTTCAAGGCAGCTGTAAGGTGCCCGCCACTTACTATGGTTGTGGCAAATGAGTTTGCCACTCCCCTAAGAAGAGCCTCTGTTCCGAACTTGAAATTTTCGTTCTCAAAAAATCCCGCGGGACCGCTTATGAATACAGTACCTGCACCCTGGATTGATTTTAGGTAGTATTCTATTGTCTTTGGACCAAGATCAAATACCTGATCGCCCTTTACAAGCTCACGTACATCCATCTCCACTCTTTTTCCGTTTCTTTCTACTGCAATGTCTACTGGGACAGAAAAGACATCTGGATATTCGCCTATGAGCGAATGCGCCTTTTGCACAACCTCCTCTTCTCTTTTTATCCCAAGGGGAAACTTGATTCTTCCTTGTGCTCTCAAAAACACATTTGCTATGACACCGGTAAGCAACACTTGATCAGCTCGTCCGTTTTGAATCAGTTCCTTTATGGCCTCAAGTCTGTCTATGACTTTTGATCCACCTAGGACTACAACATGTGGACCTTTTGCAACCGTTATTATCTCGTCTAGTTTTCTTACCTCGCGTTCGACCAGCCTTCCAGCACATGCAGGAAGAACATGCGCAAATCCTATGATTGATGGATGTGATCTGTGTGAACTTGGAAAAGAATCCAAGACACACAAATCAAATAACTTGGAGAGCCGGCTCACCATGATTGTCTTTGAAGCATCAGAAGGTGCAAACTCGTAATTTTCTTCAGCACAAAGCCTCAAGTTATCAAGTAAGATTATGTCTCCATCTTTCATGTTTTTAATTTCATCCTGAGCGGTTGTGCCAATGACATCCTCGAAATATTTTATTTTGCGACCTAGTATCTGCTCAAGAACTTTGGCATGGTTTTCCATTCCAGTGTAATCTTTGTTACCCACTCTTCCTTGGTGTGATGCTATGACTACCTTTGCCCTCTCTAGATCTTTGAGTGACTCGGTAGATTCTCTTATCCTGCTGGTCTCAATTATTTTCATGGTGGCAGGATCTATGGGGCAGTTCATGTCTACACGTAAAAAGACAGTCTTGCCTTTAGTATCAAAATCGTCAAGAGTAAGGATCCTCACGGCGATCCTTTCTTAGGGTTGGTTAAAATCTTTTAGAAAGTTGTTTTTGACGGGCTAACATTTTTCTAGAACAATTTTCCCATCTGGTAATATCACAACAAACCTATACATGCGATCAAGAAAATGCTGAACCTAGTCTGGAGTACGATTTAACGACAATAAGTGACTAAAAGAGGCTAAGGACTGCTTGTACCAGGCACCATCTGATATGTCAACACTATGGTGAAAATGTAACCGACGGAACTACTTCCCTCAAATACTTTATCTTCAAGAGAACTGTCTCTTCTAGACTGGTCTGTTCAACTCCTGCCTTTTGTATGGTTACCTTCCATGGACCTATTATTGGCTCCGACGAGGTTATTGTGAAGTTTTGAATCAATACTCTTGTTCCAGAGTACTGGATGTTGTATGTCTGGTTGTCTACATCAAGAGTTGTAAATTGTCGTCCTTGCTTGAAAGTAGAATCACTTACAAGACAATTACCAGGCCCAATCACACATGTGTCGCCTGATGAAACAACCTTGTAGGTGAGGTTGCCAGTGTTGTAAAATGATGAGTACATAATGTACGGACTTGCAGTAATGTTTCCATCGCTACCAATGAAATTCTGTATAACACCAATATGTGACAATGGCATTGAAACTATTCTTGGATATGAATCTATGATACCTTGCTTTGAATCAAGTGTTGTGTTGTAGAACTGGGCTTGTACTTGAACCGGATATGAAGTTGCGTTGTAAATAGTTGGAACAATCCAGTTTAGCTGTAATACCGATGTTCCTCTATCAAACAACTGGTTTGTGTAAGATGACACTACTGTACCATTTACTACAAGTGATACCGTACCAAACATTGTGCTGTTTGCATTGTTCTGAACATAGATAGTTGGACTCTGCATGCTTCCTTCTACTACATTTTGGTTCATCTCAAATCCAACAGTCCCATTGATTGCAAATGGTGGCATGACACCAATCGAATATCTGTCAGACTCGTCAGTGAGCTGATCAGTGTTTCTTGTCCAAACCCAGTATGTTATACCTGGTTCCATCATTTGGTTTCTTGGCATTGTTCCTGAAATAGCATACACGTTTGACATGTTGGTGCTAGCTATATTCATTCTCAATGAAGTATAGTTTGTCTCATTTTGTCCTGCCTGAACAAATCTAATTTCTGGGAGGTCAATCGGTGTTGGGCTGTATACTATACCTGATACCGACAGCGTCTGGTTTGCAACATACTGTGTTGTTGCGTTGGCTGTAAGTATCTTTGACTGGTTGCCTACCTGGAAACTCACGTCAAATATCTGTGGTGCACTTGAGGAATAATTTTCAATTGACGGGATCTCTGTATAGTTTATCGTCTTTTCACATGTTGTCATAGATACAGTGGATACGATGTAGCCTATTCCGTTTGCTTCGTTGATAAGCAAGTTAAACGACTTTAATTGTGGTTGCAGTGGTGCTTCATACACTGTAATGTATTGGTGTGTAAGGTTTAGCAATGACGAGTATGGCTGCAATGATGAAACATTTGCATTAACTATGCCTTTTGGCGTACCAAGTATCACAGTTGGCAAGAGTGGCGAGGTGCTTCCTACAACTATATCTGTCTTGTACTGGTTGCAAATGTCATAACTGACTTGGTATAGGGTAAGATCTGGAGTTGTTATTCCGTTAAGACCTCCAGCTCCTGTGGCACCTGATATGGTTATTCCTGTACCATATCCTCCTCCAGATGTTGCTATTAGATGCGCTGGGGGTTGAACTGGAGTAGAATGCAGAGTCCAAGTTACAAATCCAGTAAAGTGTTTTGTCCAGACTACCAAGTTTGATCCAACATTGATCTTGCAACTGGCCCCTGAAGGCAAGGCATTGTTTGTAGTTTGATCATCTGCTGTACATGTGGGTACAATCTCTGTAACTGATGATGCAGCATGGAAGTACCCTATATGGTATCCTGACTGGCCAACAAAGAGTATTCTTACCGCATTATCAAAGGAAAGTGGTACTTGCGAGCCTATTTCGATGACAGTATTGGCAGTAGCCACTTGCCCTGCAGGAGCTGGCAATGTTAGTGAAAGTGTAGTGTTTAACGTTGGCAGAGTTATGATGCCATCCCATGACGCACCGGAAATGGTTCCAGCAGGTATTGTTACAACAATCTCGGGCTTGCCGTCTCCATTGATGTCTTTTGTTATGTTTAGTGGATTTGCGATGTGCACTGTTTGTGATGACACAATTCTAGAGTAATCTATCTCGGGATTTGTAACAGTAGTTGGAATTGTTATTGATGAAAGAGCTGCGTTGCTACTTGTAATGACCAGGGTGGGTTTATCAGGAGTTACTGTGATGGATGTTTGATTATTGGGTACAAGTTCTTTGCCAGGACCGACATTTTGTGATGTAATGAGGGAATCAGACATGCTAAGCGTATCTGAGATAATTGCGGTGTACGTATGACTGGTTATTCCGTCTGTAAGTGATACCGATTCTGTCAATGACTGGATAACCGTTCTTGCACTAGATGGAGTATCACTCATTGATACCGATTCTGTCAATGGTAGGCTGATTGTTCTTGCACTAGATGGAGTATCACTCATTGATACCGATTCTGTCAATGACTTGGTATTACCATGTAACGTAGCTACGGCATCAGTTAGAGATAGTGATTCTGATAGTGACCCGGTGTTATTGTGTAATGTTGTTATCGAGTCGATTAGAGATATTGATTCTGTGAGTGACTTGGCACGACCATGTAAGTTGGTGACTGAATCAGTCAATGATGTTGATTCTGTGAGTGACTTGGCACGACCATGTAAGTTGGTGACTGAATCACTCAATGATATTGATTCAGTAAGTGACTTGGTTACTGATTTTTTTATTGTATCAGTGAGGGAGAGTGACTCGGGGAGGTTTCGATTAACGGGATGCAAAGTGATTGCACCGTATCCCCATTCCTCTATTGTACCTGATGCAAGTGTCCAGCTAGGTGAAATTGGAGAGGATACTATTGTCATGTTACCCATTGCAGTTTCTAGTCTGTGGGTACTGCTACCAACTGTGGCACCTGCTGCTATTAAACGATGACCAGGGGCAGGAGTCTCAGTGGTAACAGTAGAAGAGCCCTCATGCACCGGAGCATAATCAACCATAAGATCACCTGGTGTCACGGTCCAACTACTGACTCGGGCGGGAGAGGTGGTCCCAGTAGCAGAGTTTTGTACGCCTATACCGTTTGTATCATTTACTCCGGTTACTCTGACATATGTGACATATCCCTCTGTTGGAGCGGCAGAAAATCGTACACAGACATTAGGTGTGCCCGGAAGAGTTACTGGACCCTGCAGGTACCATAACTCTTCTCTTATATTGGCAGTGGTGGAGGTAAACTTGTACGCAGCTGCAGATGTAGCATTTGTAAATGTGGGGTTTGCACCAGGAGCTGTGCAAGTGGTACCGCTTTGTAGCCATACATCATTGCTTGCTGCAATGCCAGGTACTGACTTACCGCTAGAAACAATGTCAGAGATTCCTACAACCACTACTGTGTGAGCATCCCAGGTTACTCCAGTTGGAAATGTAATTGCTCGTGCAAGAGATGTGGTAGTACCACTAGTCGAACCAAAACTACTATGCGTTGCTGGATCTACTGCAACAAACCAAGGTCTTGCTTCCATGAAAGTCTGGTTGTTTCCATATATTATTTGTGCAGGACCTAATGCGTACAGCTGGGGATACACTGATGGAACAGAATAATCATACTGTACAGAGGTCTTATTTCCAACAAGATCCTTGTTCCATGTAAGTATCTTGGAATCTCCAACGGTCTGCACACTTGCGTCTGTAGTTACATTAAATGTCGACGGCACTGATTCTTGGATTGATATGCTGGTTGCATTGGTATGAGAACTAAAATCAAGTCGTACGTTGAACAAGTTTGGATTGTCAACTGGGTCAATCTTGGAATCAGCGGTTCTGATTATATCAAATGGATATGATCTTTCAGCCAAAAATGAAGTGTTGAATGTTGCAGTGCCTGATGGGTTTGTTGCACTGATTCCTACTGTATAGTTACCTTCTTGACTTGTTGTGTACTGTGCGTTATAAATTCCGCACTCTGATCCTTGCAAAATTCCGTTTCCAGAGGAGAGTGTTGTAGAGTTGCCAGATGGGTCAAGCACATTCATCTTTTTCAGTGTCACTTCTCGTTTATAGGACATAAAGCATGCCGTAATTACCACTTTTGGGAATAAGATATTATCACTGCTGGAAATTAAGTCTCTGTTTTTTTAATTCCAACTTGGCCTTAAAATACATGAAGAACAACGCACAGTCTGCGCAGAGACCCGTATGTGGACATGGATTCTGTTTAACTGATAAATTTGATAGATTTGAAAAATCATATTTTTTGCTTGCAAACCTGTGGATGAACTGTCAAAGGTGATTGAATTAAAATCTAATTTTACCATGTACAATCAAAAATATCTGTTAGCAGTTTGTCTAGCTGTTACATTTCTCATCTGGCTAGTTCCTTTTCTAATTGGACAAGATGCGGCAATTTTTACTGGTGATCTGTTTTACATCCCGTTATCTGTTCTATTGGTTATGATATCAATTTATCGAGTAATCTATGCATCTGAAAAAACTGCAAGGATAATGTGGGTTTTATTTACTGCTTCCGCGATTGCTACTCTTGTAGCAGAACACATATGGTCACTTGATGAGTTGATACTTGGAGCAAAACCATTTCCATCCTATGCTGATGTTGGATACTTGCTTACTGATCTTCTTCTGATTCCTTTTTTTATCATGTTTATAATGCCACTGAAACATTATATCTCAAAAAAGATGATAGCCTTAGCAATTTGCATTTCCGTTTCAATAGTTATATCAAATGCATACATACTAATACAATCTGACGCAGGTATATTCACAATAGAGAATACACTATTGTCAGCATATCCTATACTTGATGGAATTATTTTCTTCCCTGCAAGCATTGGTATCATGTTGTTTTTCAAACGTAAAACTAACTTTTTTCCATCAATGATGTTTTTTGCCATGCTGTCCATGATGGTGGGAGATATTCTCTTTCAAACCACTGACGCAAATGGGACATATTACACTGGAAGCATTACAGAATTATTCTTCTACTTTCCTTTCATATTGTTCATGTTTGGGACATATGATCTACACCAATTAGGCAAAAAAGAAGATTTTAGAGTGAGGAATACTTGAAAATTTACTTTTCTATTCTTTTAATTGCTTTTAGCATAATAATACTAGCAGAAGTAACCGGAATTATTTTCATATATGAGTCAAAGATAGCCTTGGAAAACCAAATTCTAAATGATGCTGAAGAGAAAAACCGCATGTTAGTAAATAGAATTGATACCTATATCTCTGAGAGAACAATAGACATGCTCAACCTTGTAAACGACAAATCTGTGGTTCAGGCAGTACTTTCTTCTAACGACCAATTTCAAAATATGACTAACCCTAGGCAATACATTGAGGGACAAAACGTAACCTGGGATTCTACTCCGTTAGGTGTGACTACGCCCCTTATGTCAAGTATTATAGAAAACCCTACCGCAGACAGACTAAGGGGCATGATGAATATGGAAAAGGCAGTTTTCCATGACGATGTCTTTGGAAGAATACTTGTAGCCAATTCATATGGGGCGGTTGTAGCTGCAAGTATCAAACCAGACGACTATGATCAATTTGCTGAACCATGGTATGTGGAGGCAAAACAAAATGGATTGTATGTGGGGGATGTAACAATGGACAACTCATCGGGGTTTATTGGTATTCCAATCTCGGTAAGGATAGATGATGAAAATGGAAACTTTGTTGGTGTTGCAAAAGCAGTGATTAGTGTCAATAACGTATTTCATATATTATCAAACCAGATGCAATCTCAAAAAACTGTTCCATCTGGATATGAATTGTTTGACAGTAAAGGCACGATACTGTATTCTACTGACCCAGATGAAAAACCTCTTGTCAGCTCTTTTTCAAATGACTTTATGCAAAATATAAAAGGACAGTCAGGGAGTTTTATCAATCCGGAACCAGACCAAGCTAATAACGGATATCTTGTAACTTATGCTAGTTCCAACTCTTCTAAAATTACTCCTACTGGTAACTGGATATTGGCAACTGAATATGATCCAGTTCAGATACTAAAATCAGTGGCGGATTTAACTAATCTCATGATTATCATAATGTTCACAATAATTCCTGTTGTATGCATTGTTGTATTCGTAGTAGCTAGTAAAATCGAAAAACCAATAACATCCCTAACGTCTATCATGCGTGATTTTTCAACGGATAATGTCAAACACGTCGAGTCTAATGGTTCAGATGAAGTAAAAGAACTAGCTTCAAGTTTTAATAATATGGTCAAATCTGTAGCAGAATCGGAGCAGAAAGTCCTAGAATCAAAGGAATTGTATAGGGGATTATTTGAGTCATCACCGGATCCAGTCAGGCTAGCCAATTTAGATGGAATAACCATTGATGTCAATCGTGCCTTTGTTAAAAAGTTTGGATATTCAAAGGAGGAGGCAATAGGAAAACCAATTCTTACAACTGTAGTGGAAAGCGATAGGATTAAGGTGGAAAAAACGTTTGAAGAATTAAAGAAAGGAAATAAAGTCGATAATATGGAAGTAGTATACAAAAAGAAAGATGGGACAACATTTTCTTCACTGTTAAGTGCAACTATGTATTATGATTCCAAGAACTGCCCCACAGGATATCTTGCAATTATCCACGATGCGTCTGATCTCATTGATACAAAAAAGAAAATTGAAGAAAAAGATGCAATGCTAGAATCACAATATGACAAGCTGGCCCAAATAGATAGGCAAAAAGATGAATTCTCATCGATGATTTCTCACGAATTGACTACTCCACTATTTCCGATAAAATTTCATGCTGAAATGTTAAAAGATCCCAAGAATTTCGGTACCCTAAACGAAGATCAACTCAATTCGGTCAATGAAATTTATCAAAATTCAGTGAAATTAGAAAAACTAATCTCTGATATCTTGGAGGCTCAAAAACTTGAGATGGGGGTAACGAAATTTGCAAAGAGCGATTTTGAGATTGGAGAATTTATGGACAAAACATTTACTGATAACTTATCCTTTATGGCAGACAAACAAATCAAATTTGTCAATTCCACAAAAGACAAGATAACAATTACAAGTGATCCTTATAGATTGAGCCAAGTCTTTAGCAACTTGATAGCAAATTCAGTATATTTTGTTCCTGATGGCGCAGGCATAATTGAGATTAATGCTAAAGCGGAAGTAAATGATATCTTATTTTATGTCAAAGACAATGGCATTGGAATTCAAAAAGATAGGCAAGAGAATCTTTTCAAAAAGTTTTATCAAATAGATGTTTCTCCCACAAGAAAACACAGAGGTAGTGGATTGGGTTTGTTAATATGTAAGGGAATAGTGGAGGGATTGGGAGGGAAAATCTGGCTTGAAAGTGCAGTGGATGTTGGAACGGTAGTTTATTTCAAGATTCCAAAAAATTAGTGGCTACATGCGCTTGATTTTTTGTCAATCTGTAGCATGATTGACCCAAAGTTTGGGCAGGCATTTGGTTCCACAAAAATCTTTTCTTAAATGTAATATTATAATAAAAAATGCATCCTAGATGGTTGCAATATATTGTAAAGTTTTGGGCTTGGTTGGAAAAACGATACCACATCTAATATTGCTTCGTACCGGATACTTTATTTATTACAACTTGGATATAAATTCACGAAAATTCTTGTAGTGGATGACAATGAAAGCATTACGAGTATGCTAAGGAAATTCTTTGAAATGAGAGGATATGATTGTGTAACCAGTCGTGATGGAAGAAATGCGTTGGATATTATGCTGAGGCAAAAGTTTGATGTTGTAATCTTGGATCTGGCAATGCCAGAATTTAGTGGCTTTGACATCATAAACGAACTTGAGAAAGACGGAAAAATTAAAAATCAAAACATAATCGTACTTACAGCATCTTCTATTACAACAGATAAGATAAACTTGTTACTAAAGCAGGGAGTAAAATCATATCTTAAAAAACCTGTCACACCTGAGGAGTTACTTGCTACTGTCATGTCTGTAAAGTAACCTGTTGAAGATGTCATTTATGTGAATAAATGTTAGGTTAGAAATAGAAGTTTTCACATGGTTCCAAGTTCTTTAGACTATTCGTTTGTACACCCTAAATCTTTTAGTCCGGCATCAGATCATAGAGTAAAATTTTCTAGAACAATTGATCTCATTTTAATATGGACTGGTTTTCGATTAATGTGTACATGATATACCACGGAGGAGCCTTTCATGCAAAAATGGGTTTTTGATGTAAGAAGTAGAACATTTTTGCTTCTAGCGCTGTCTTTTTTTGTATTTGTATACCTAGCAAGTGCAAAAACCTTGGTCTATCAGGATACCAACTTTGAAGACTGGCTACAAAAACTAGCAGGAAATACAACCGTAGATCTTGCCATGCAGCTATTCTCTGAAATAGGATGGGTTCTGTATCCAATATTTGTAGCCATTATACTTTTTATAAACAAAAGTACCCGCCGTCTGGGTCTAATACTTCTCTTGTCATTGCTGATAGGTACCATAGCTGCGGGCTATTTGCGATGCTACACAGGATATGAAAAGCCTGATCTTCAGTTCTTGGGAGCACATCTGCCAATCAAGTCAGGCGCAGACATTAGTGTTCCATGCCAGATAGATGGTACATTTCCAGCAGGATATACCGTGCGAACAACGCTCTTTGCATTTATTGTGGGATATGCGCTGTCAAGGAGGTTCCCTCGAGGGTACTATTTGATATGGCTATACCCGATTCTTGTCTCAATTAGCCGACTCTATCTTTTACAAGAATATCCAACAACAGTGATTGGAGGTGCAATACTTGGCATCATACTTGCAGACATTATGGCAAAAAAGCTCAAAATTGAGCTCATCTTTGAAAAGTCAGAAACCTAGCTCATCAAAGACTCGAGAGCTTATCAATACCATTGCAAAATGATCCTGATCATAACTATATACCCAATATCGTACATCGCGCTCTTGTTTTGCTTTTCGTAGTCCTAGATTAATTTCGTTTACAACTGTAAACCCAATTTTTTTTGCTACGTTTTTCTCCTTGGTCATGATTATTCTGAATCCTCCCTTTTGTGACGAAAATCCCAACTTGACCATCTCGGATGCAATATCAGATGCCTTGCTCTCATTATCAATCTCAAATGTTTTAGTGATGGGTATCTGTGATGGATGAAATTCCATACGTTTTTCTTGCTAATGCCAAATAAAATCTACCTGTTCTATCTATGGTGTTGCTTAAAATTTTAAGAAAAAACCTGAAAAACATGTTGAAAATATTAACTCTTATGTCAAATCCTGATCATAGCAAAAACTTAATCGATTACATAGTCATTTAAAACGCATGGCATCCTTGGAGGCACTCGCTAAATCATATAGGGTAAAGAAGGCCGAAGTTGTAAAATTACGAAGAAAAAGCGAGAATAATCTAAAGGACATACTTTCGCAGAAAAGACGATCGTCATCAGGACTGGCGTCTTTGGAGAGAAACAAAGAATCCTTGAGTAGAAAGATTGGACATGTAGCGCAACTTTTAACCCAACATCTGGCTCAAAGGGAGAGTGTTGCCAGGCTCAAGATTGCAGCAGAGGAACGGCTAAAGCACGAACAAGATGTGCAAGATAGTACTAAACAGCAAAGTGAGTATGGTCCACCAGAAGAAAAGACTGTTGCACAAGAACGTTTGAAATCCATTGCTGAAAAGATAACTGAATTACATGCAGAAATGAGGGAGCGTGAAGCGGCAGAGACTAGACTTGATAAACAGATCGAGTCTCTGGAAAAAGAAAAAGCAAAACTTGACTTACAATTAAAAAAACAAGTTCATACTAAACCGGGATTGGTTGAACAATTAAAAACAAGTGAAAAAGCAGAATTGTCACTTAGGCCAAAGGTACAATCTTTGATTAAAAGAGAGGCCCAGACAACCAAGGCATTACAATCAATGGAGAAGAAGCTGATGGAGGTTATAGCTAAAAGGAGAAAGGTCAAGCGAAAAGCCAAAAAAGTAAGAAAGGTCAAAAGAAAAATAACCAAAAGAAAGGCAAAAACAAGGACAAAGAAAGCTTCTGGGAAAAAACTGTCAAGAAGAATAAAGACACAAAGTAAAAAAGCAAGGGGAAAGGTAACAAAGAGAAAAGTAGCAAAAAGAAAGACTGCAACACGAAAGACAAGGAAAAGAAATACAAAACCGCGAAGATCAAAATCAAGGCAAAAGTAGTGGTCCTACGCTTCATTAATATTGAATAATTTTTTTCCGTAAGCTGTGTCACTTCCTAACCGAATTACCGTTGAAATAACTGAGATACCAAAACTCAATAATCCACCATTAATCTGTGGTCTTCCAGGTAGCGGATATGTGGGAAAACTTGCAGTTGATCATTTAATTGAAGAGTTGAAAGGTGTTCCATTTGCAAATATCTTCTCGTCATCATTTCCGCCACAAGTTCTTGTCCAGCCTGACGGAACTATGGACCTTATGAAAAATACTCTGTATTATTGTAAGAGTGAATCGTGCGATCTAGTTATTCTCAGTGGAGATGCGCAACCAGTTAGTCCAGAAAGTGAATATGAGATGGCAGAAGAGATAACAAAGATTTGTGAAAAACTTGGTGTAAAGACTATCTATACTCTTGCGGCATATATCACGGGGGCATTTACCAAGACTCAGAAGGTTTACGGAACTAGCACCTCACCTGAAATCGTGAAAGAATTTCCAAAACATGGTGTACATCCAATGAATAGTGGAAGTATTACCGGAATGAACGGATTGATAATCGGAGTTGGAAAGAGAAAAAATATCACAGGAATATGTCTGCTTGGAGAAACTTCAGGCTATGTGGTGGATGCCAAGGCCTCAAAGTCTGTCCTTGAAACTCTTGCCAGGATACTTGATCTAAAACTAGATCTTGCTAGTATCTCAAAGAAGGCACAAGATACCGAACAACTTGTTAAAACAATTGAAGAACAAATGGGAGGCAGGACATCGCCAGAGTCTCTACCTATGCCACAACATGACAAGAAGCTAGGGTATATCAGTTAAAATGAAAAAGCGTGGACCAATTGTAGTAATTGCAGGAGTAGTTTTGATAGCCATTGCTTTTGTAATATCTTATTCTGTTATGGAAAGGACTGGTTCAGGCCTTGGCAGAAACGGATTCTTTCCATCGCCAGAAAGCATGTTTGACGAAGTGTCAGAAAAAGAAGTGATTGATCCTGGAACTGCATATACATTTTCTCATACAACCTCCTTGTCTCAAGTTCCGCTGATGTGGGGCCTGTACGTAACAGATTTCAAGCCAGATGGCCAAGTTGCAATCAATGTTACCAACATCTTTGGAGACAAGTTTGGTTCCTATCTGGAAGGCGAACCCATATTCATAAAATCATTTGTCATACCAAAGATGGATACGTATAGCTTCAATGTGCAAAACATGGGAAATTCATCCATAACCGCAGAGATGATGTTCACGGAGAATCCGGAAAAGTCCAAGGCGCTCACTGACCCAAACTCATCATTTAACCAAAACATTGTGCCTCTTGCTGCTGCTGGCTTTATGCTGATATTTGGAATAATTGTGATTATCGCTGGAATAATACTCAGCGTAATGGACTGGAGAAAGAGCAGGAATCAGTCTAGATATATCTAGAATTCAAGTACTTCGAGTTTACCGTACTTGCCTACGTTAAGGGAATTTTCTCCTCTAAACGTACTGATGTATCCATTTTCAATTCTAACCTTTGAGCCCGGTTTTACCATCTTGATCTGTGCATCCCATAGGGTAAGCTTGATCTCCCCAGTATCGTCTTTTATCATTGCATCAGCAACTTGAGCCTGTCCTCCGGTCTTGAGATTGACAGTTCGTGGCTCGCTTATGCTGGCTATGGTTCCTTCTACTGGTTCCAGCTTATTCTGTGGCTTGTTGAGTTGATTTATGTTCGGCATTTAGAAAAATTTCCTCCACTCAAATAATAAGTGTTTTGATATAAAGTTCTG
>JBOGQT010000057.1:0-11912 GCA_050749105.1 Nitrosotalea sp.
GAATATACCATGATTCAGGAATTTGGATCAACTCTGGTTCATCCCAAAACACACTAGATTCATTTTTATTTTAACATAAAATAGGAAAAGAAAAAAGTTCATTGGAGCATCAAATGAGTTACATCAATGGATTAGCTCGAAAAGACAATCAACCGGGAATTTGCCTAATTGAGTTGTTAAATTATACCTACTGATTAAATACAAGTTTTAAGCTTAGTTAAGCAAATGGCATCTCGTTTCTTGCCCCTAATGGCAATTACCGGGCTTTTAATTATATTCTGCTTGCCCCACAATGCATATTCTGATTTTACATCTAACAACAATTATCTAATTCAAGCCACAGGGTTTGTGGCTAGCACGCAGAACATTCTTGATTCAACACTTGATATACAGATAAATGCAGGCGCTCAAAGTGGTAGTAGCATACTTTCTAAACTAGATAACAGTCTTGTTACAATTAATGGTGATAATTATCTTAACACTGGTAATTGGACTACAACTTTGTTACGAGACGGAAAATTCCTGCTTCTTCAGGGAAACGCACAAGATCAACATGGTAATACCATACAGATCAATCTTTTTGGACGACAGATAGAAAGTAATCAAAATGGTTTTGTTTACAGCGTTTCTGGCAAGATAACTAACAGCTCAGAATCATTCCGAGTTATTTACAGTGCAAAAGCAATCATGACTGGAACATCCACACCAATCTCCACTCAGACACCAACTTCACAAACAACTACACAACAAAATCCAATACCACCAAATGCTGTGAGAATAAGCATAGCACCTGGGGCATCTAACATTAACAGCAGACTATATTTCTCTCCATCAGTTGTCAGCATAGCTCCAGGTACTACGATAGTCTGGACCAATAATGATAACGTACCTCATAGGATAATGAGTGGGGCAGTATCAGCAATTGCAGTAAATGCTTCTAGACTAGCATATACTGCTGATGGCATGATTGATAGTGGAATTATAGCTCCGGGACAATCCTTCCAATATATGATAACAAATTTCAACTCCAAAGCTTATCTTAATGCTGCAGCTGCACAATACCTGAATTTACCTCAAGAACAAACTTCTGGTGATATTACATTTTTTGATCCAAATTACGCGTGGATGGTAGGAGTGATAAGCCCTACTTCAGCTCAGACTTCAAACCAAACACAAACAGTCCAGGTTAACATATTGCAAGGAGCGTCTACTGCTACAAGTAATCAATACCTCTCTCCGTCCTCTGTACAGGTTACCCCAGGCTCGATAATTGTTTGGAAAAACAATGATTCTGTTCCTCATGAGATATTGAGTGGACAATCACAATTGATAACAACCGGTGGTGGTGGGGCATCAACTATTAGAGCTCCTGGATTTTCTCCTGATGGAAGGATAGACACAGGCATGATAGCACCAGGCCAAACCTTCCAGTATACAGTAACCGGAATGGGTGTATTCTCCTTTTATGATTCCTCAAATACATGGCTAAACGGCAACATCATCTCAGTTTCTCAGATCATCCAATCGCCTCCAGTGCAGGTAAACATTCTATCGGGCTCGTCGTTAGCTCAAGGATCTGCTTCCCAACAAAATCAAAATTATGTGAATGGATATTATTCTCCAGATCAAATCCAAATCTCACCGGGAACCACAATAATTTGGAAAAACAATGACAATGTTGCCCATTCAATATGGAGTGGTACAGCCACCCTTAGCCAAGTCAATCCATACGTTCCAGACGGTAAGATAAAGAGTGGCCCAATAGCTTCAGGCCAAACTTTTCAGGTTACCATTAATGATACCGGAATGATCAGATTCTATGATCCATCATACACATGGATGAACGGCATAATTGTATCATTTCCATCCGTACAAAGCCATGTACTAAACAAAAATACCCCACCCTAGAATAGTAAGGGATCATTTGAAATTGATATATGATTCGAGCTTTGCCTGGTCAAACACCATTACGGAAAGATCAGAGGATTGTCTTCCTTCCAAATCCTTTACTGTTCCGACAAAATGTGTTTCCTTTTCAGTTGTGAGAAACTCAAAGACATGTACTTTCATTTTTGAGGTATCAAAACCATGATTTTTTAAATAAATTGCAATCTCTGACTGCATAAAATGTTTCAAGGGTTCCTTGGGCCAAGGACGGGGCACTAGCACCACACTTAGTCCATCTATGAGTGCCTTTTGAAGTTCAATCTTTTTCTCTTCTATGCTAGTTGATACGTGCATAGTTATTACCTTGCTTTTATCTAGTGGGACTCTTGCCTTTGACGCAGCTACTTGTATTGAACTTATACCAGAAACAACTTGCACATCTCCAAAAATTTCAATCAGTCTATCAACAACCTCGGACTCGGAAAAGCTCACATCTCCTGTAAATGGTACGACGCAAGTCTTGTTTCCAAAAGTCTTGGAAACCTTCTGATAGGACTCCTCTTGATTTTGCATTGTAATCTCGTGAACTTCTTTATCTTTGATTAGATCCTCAATTGTCTTGAGTGTGTACTTGTAACCTATTACTATATCTGAATTTATCACAATTTCTTTAACAATGTCTGTAACATACTTTGGTGAGCCAGGCCCTACTCCTACTGCAAAAACTTTTCCCATTGGAACTTCTTTTGTAACGTTCAATATAATTCACAATTTGAGATTCACAATTAGCTTTTATTTGCCAACACAAAGTCTTCAGCATTGGATAACAGAATAATAATCTCAATTTCTCTCCTTTTGATTCTAAGCATTTCTATTCCAAATTCATTTGCCAGTTTAGAAAACTCTACACTAGACTCACAGGGAAACTATGCAAACCCGTCACTTGGTATAACATTTCAGGCTCCAGAAGGTTGGACAGTTCAGGAACCAAATAAATCGCAGTCTGGTGCACCAGAAATTGCCGTGATAGCTCCATATTCAAGTGGGTTTACAGCCTCGATCTCATTTAATATTGAAAATGCAAATGGAACTTCACTTGATGACTATATTAAAAATAAAAATAATCAATTGATGGCTAACAACCAATCTGGCAACATAACATTTCTATCGAAACAAAATGATACCATAGATGGTTTTGTTGCAAAAATATCACTGCTTGAAGAAAATTTTACCTCACAAAATGGCAATAATATAATAAAATTCAAACAAGCCACTATTTTGGCAAATGATAAATTTTACATGATAACTTATGCAAACGACGAGAACAACTTTGACGCCGACCTATCAAACTATGATCAGCTACTGGACTCCATTAAATTTGTAAGCAGTGACACATCCTTCCTATTTGACTATGTCTCTATTGGTATAGTGGTAGGTGCACTAGTTGTAGGTGTTATAATTATAATTAAACGAAAAAAGAAACTCACAAAAAAAACATGATACAACTCAATAAAATCTCAGAACTTATATCTAACAATTACAGATATGGGATATGAAAAGCACATCTTACCATCTTTTTTATAACTTTAAGATCCGTCTTGGCTACTTGTAAATTGATTTATTATATATTTTTCATAAATAGGGAGCATTGAGACATCAAATTTATTAAAAACTATTATAAATATTTTCAGATCCTCGATCCTTTCTGTAGGGAGAAAGATAAAATACAGTGTTCTGCAGAACTAGTGTATGAAGAAGGAATACATCGTGGTAAGGATTGAAGGTTCCCAAGATGGCGCACCATACGTAGTAGTATCATTATCCTCATCAAAGGATTTCAAAGAACAAAATAGTACTCCAATGTCTCCTTTTGGATCTGGCGTCATGGGATTTACCAATATGGATGACATGATAAAAGGCCTCAACAAAATGATGGCAGGCGGAGGAATGGGAGGCATGGGCAGTGGAATTACCTCTATTAAGCTAGATATGCATGAATACAAGGAACTAAACCTCTCAGTAGGAGACAAAGTGTATCTAGAACTAACAAGAGCCGAGTCTCTCGGAATCTAGAAAATAAAGGCTAATTTTGTCGAGAAATCTCTCCACGTAAGATTTCATATGCTTTTGCAGCATCTTTTTCATGCAAAACCAGAACAATATTGTCCTGGCCAAAGAAAGCATTGACAAGCTCAATTCCATTGTTATGAAGAATTTCTGATACATATGATACTACGTCTGGACTATCCCCAGATTGCGGCATGCTGATGCTTATCTTTGCAAGTCCAGTTTGGGAAAAATTCTTGTGTGAGGAAAAAGATTCAAGCAATTTTCTGACATCACTCACATCTTCAGTTAAGAACCTAAAAGAATCTGTAAATCTAAAAAACTCGTAATCGGGATCCACTCGAGCAAATCCGTCCATAAGAGCTACTGCGTCCTCCATTCTGAAATCTTGTGAGGAAAATTTGATATCTAAAATTCCATCGGTAAGCGAGAGCCTGGCATTTTTTAGTACGGACTCGCTTTGTACGTCATCTTTTTTCTCAAAGGAATCTGCGTATCTTTTGATTGCTACCACAATCGTATTGAGATTTACAGTGTCTCCAATCTGTACTTCAACCTCTTTTTGGATCTTTACCGCAAGTGCCGTGTAGTTTATCAGGTCCATCTTGATACAATCGTAAATTGATCTGTTTCTTGTGATAATATCTCGTACGGCATCAGGAACAGAAACACTAGCTGGACGCATACAAGGAGATTTATCGCTGTCAGCTATATTAGTTTATGTAATAATAAGCATAATATTCTCTTAAACTTTATATAATGTCAATACTATTACATTCTATGGATAAATATGACATAACAGCATGGGATGAATTTGATGGTCTGTTCCAAAGAATGATGCGACCTTTCAAAGAACTAGATGATGTATGGAATGAGATGAAGGGTTCTGCTAACATGCAAACATTTGGTCCATACTATTACGGCTATTCCGTAACAATAGGTTCAGACGGCAAGCCAGTGGTAAAAGAATACGGAAATGTTCAACCAGGTCTTCTTCCGACTGCGGAGACAAGAGAGCCTTTTGTAGATGTCATAGCAGATGACAAAGAAAAGACTCTCAAAGTTGTGGCCGAGATGCCAGGTGTAGATAAGAATGACATCAAGATCGAGGTAGTTGGGCGTACTGTCTTGTTAGATGCAGAACATGGAGAAAGAAAGTATCATACCAAAATACCCATCAAACAAAAGGTCGACGAAAATTCTGTCAAGGCAACCTATGCAAATGGAATACTTGAAGTGAAGTTTGCACTGAAGGAAGAGGAGCGACCTAGAGGAAAAAAAGTGGAGGTTGAATAAACCCACTTTATTTTTTATGGTGATAAAATTATGAGCGAAATTATACTAAAAATTGCAGAGATATCGCAAAGACACATAGGAAAAGGAATCGCTGTAGTTGATCCCAAGGTTGTAGAAGACAACAACTGGGAAGCTGGAAACATTCTGGAACTAACAGGAAATAGAAAAAGTCACATCAAGTTGTGGCCAGGTTCTATTGAAGAATATGGAACTGGAATGATAAAGGTGGATGGAACTACAAGACAAAATATTGGAGCTGGAATTGGAGAAAAAATTTCTGTAAAAAAAGTTCAGGCAAAGGAAGCTGAACAAGTAACAGTTTCTCCAATTGAAAAACTAAGTGCTGAAGGCTTGCAGGAATATATGCAAGCAAATTACATCGGTCATGTATTAACTGCAGGAGATACTCTTATAGTAACTACCCAACTTGGAAGAAAAACCCAGCTTGTGGTAACAAACATGATTCCATCTGGAAAACCTATTGTCGTTACGGAACAAACTGAGTTCAAACTAGGCTCGATGACCAAATCTATTGATAATTCAGTACCTAGAGTCACATATGATGATCTAGGAGGCCTTAAAAATGAAGTACAAAAGATACGCGAAATGATCGAGCTTCCTATGCGACACCCAGAACTGTTTGAGAAGATTGGAGTTGAAGCACCAAAAGGGGTTCTACTTTATGGTCCTCCAGGCACTGGTAAGACTTTGCTTGCAAAGGCAGTCGCAGGAGAGACCAATTCACACTTTATCTCAATTAGTGGTCCTGAGATAATAGGCAAGTTTTATGGCGAAAGTGAGGAAAGATTACGTGAATTATTCAAGCAAGCAGAGGAAAATGCACCAAGTATAGTCTTCATTGATGAGATTGATTCTATTGCACCAAAAAGAGAAGAAGTAACAGGCGAGGTTGAAAAAAGAATAGTGTCTCAATTATTGACACTAATGGACGGAATGAAATCAAGAGGTAAGGTTGTAGTAATTGCCGCTACCAATAGACCCGACTCGCTTGATCCGGCACTACGAAGACCAGGAAGATTTGACCGCGAAATTGAGATAGGAATACCAGACGGTGATGGAAGAAAAGACATACTTGACATTCATACACGAGGAATGCCACTTGACAAAAATGTAAAAATTGAACAAATTGCCAAGGTAACTCATGGATTTGTAGGAGCTGACCTTGAGGTGCTTGCAAAAGAAGCTGCAATGAGATCTTTGCGAAGAATCTTACCTGAGATTGATTTAGAAGAGGAAAAAATTCCTGCAGAGGTTTTGCAAAAGATAGTAATTACTGAAAATGATTTTAAAGATGCACTAAAAGAAGTAAGGCCATCTGCATTAAGGGAGGTTCTTGTTCAAGTTCCAAACGTTACATGGGAAGATGTTGGAGGATTGGAATCATTAAAGGATGAACTTCATGAGGCAGTGGAGTGGCCTCTAAAACACAAAGAGGCATTTGAATACACAGATGTTAAAGCACCAAAAGGAATCCTGCTTTATGGCCCACCAGGTACTGGTAAGACGCTGATTGCAAAAGCTGTTGCACACACAACAGAATCTAATTTCATCAGCATAAAGGGACCAGAGTTACTCTCAAAGTGGGTTGGAGAATCAGAAAAAGGGGTGCGTGAAATCTTTAGAAAGGCGCGTCAGGCTGCTCCATGCATAATATTCTTGGATGAGGTAGATGCGCTTGCCCCAAGCAGAGGCTCTGGTAGTTTGGACTCGAACGTTACAGAAAGAATAGTTTCTCAGCTTTTGACAGAGATTGATGGCCTAGAAGAATTGCATAACGTATTGGTGATTGGGGCTACTAACAGAGTAGACTTGATAGATAATGCATTGCTTAGGCCAGGTAGATTTGACAGAATACTGGAAGTGTCATTACCAGATGCAAAGGGACGAGAATACATATTCAAGATACACATGAAAAAGAAGCCGCTTGGAGGCAACATAGATTTTGCAAAACTTGTAGAGTTGACTGATGGGTTTAGTGGGGCAGAAATTGAGGGCGTATGCAACAGAGCTGCAATGAGTGCAATAAGGAGATATGTTGACAGAGAAGAAAAATCTGTCAAGTCGATAAAGATAACGCAGGAAGACCTTGAAAATGCAATCAAAAAACTGCGACCAGAAAAGGTCAAACCACAATATGCTATCACATCATAACTTATATGATAAAATCAAGTAAAAATCAATGACGATAAAAGAGGCGGTTCTTTATCAAAAACTACCCAACGATAAGGTAAGGTGCACAGCTTGTGCTAGATACTGTGAGATTGGAAAAGATCAGATTGGTCTTTGTGGTATAAGGGCAAATAACAACGGCAAGCTTGATCTTTTGGCTTATGGCAAGGTAATAACTGGTCAGGTAGACCCAATCGAGAAAAAACCGGTAATTCACTACAGACCAGGATCCAGCATATTCTCTATTGCAACCACAGGCTGCAACTGGCTTTGCAAATACTGTCAGAATTATGATATTAGTCAGAGAAGAAAGATAGAAGGCGCAGAGATGACTCCTGAGGAGGTAGTAGATTTGGCCATAAAGTCAGGCTCTCAAGGAATTGCTTACACGTACAATCAACCGTCAATATTTATCGAGTTTGCAAGAGACTGCGGAGTCATTGCAAGGAAAAATGACCTGTTCAATATTTTCGTATCAAACGGTTATGACACCCCAGAAACCGTAAAGATGATGAATGAATTTCTTGATTGTATAACAGTGGACTTTAAAGGAAATGGGGAGCCTCAATTTACGCGAAGATATATCGGCGTTCCAGATCCACAGCCAATCTTTGATACTCTCAAAGAGATAAGAGACAAGACCAAGATTCATGTAGAAATTACTGATTTGATAGTTCCCCAAGTAGGTGACAATTTAGAATATGCTACCAAGCTTTGCAAATTCATTTACAATGAGTTTGGTCCTGACATACCAATTCACTTTCTAAGATTTCATCCAGATTACAAGATGATGGAATTTGAATCAACACCAATCAAGACACTTGAAAAACATTATGAAGTGGCAAAAAAAGAAGGCCTAAACTATGCTTACTTGGGAAACGTCCCAGGGCATCCTCTTGAGCATACATACTGCCCAGAATGCAAAAAAATTGTAGTAAAAAGATATGGCTTTGATATTCAGGGGTGGTACCTTGACGACAACAATAACTGCAAATTCTGTGGTAATAAGATACCTATAACAGGAAAACTAGCAGAAAATTACAAACAAAACAGATTCCAGTTTATTCTCTAGATTGCTACAGCCCTAACGGGAGATCCAGTAGCACCCTTTAGTTTCAAAGGCAAAACTATCAACCTAAATGTAGTCCTTTTAATTTTATCAAGATTGCACAAATTTTCTAAAATCAAGATACCGCCTTTCAATAAAACATGATGAGCTGAAAATTTTGGATCCTTGCCCAAATCAATACTAGGAGAATCTATGCCTATTAGACCTACTTTCTTTTCTAGCAAATACCTTGCTGCGCTTTCGGAAAGGCCTGGATTTCTTGTAAAATAGTCCTTCCTTGTCAGATTTCTTGACCACCCAGTTTCAAAGACTAGGGCTGAGTTAGGATATATCCTGCCATTTTTTGCTTCAAAGTTAATGATATCATTTCTTGTAATTGGTCTGTCGGGACCTTTTCTTATGTTGCAGAGAGAAGCATTGATTATCAATCGGTTAAGGGGAATGTCATCTATTTTGAGTCCTTTTTCTATAAAGTGATACGGTGCATCAAGGTGGGTTCCAGAGTGTGAGCTAAGGAAAATCATCTCAAGATTATATCCATCAGATTTTTTGTCTGCCCATGAAATGAATTGTGGTCGTGGAGAACCCGGAAAACTCGGAAGCTTGCTTGAAATTTCAAGTGTTAGGTCAACTGGTTCCACAAAGTTAGTTAGAATTAGAGATAAATCAATTTTGATATTCTCTAGGCAAAGGCTAAATATTGTGCGACGAGAATTATATTATATGCCAACTACTTACATATTGATAAATTCTGATCTAGGTTCTGATATGGAGATAATCAAGCAAATCAAAGGCATACTGGACAAAGAAAGTTCTGTAAAATACGAGGTTCAGGGAGTCTATGGTGTCTATGATATACTGGTCAAGATTACTGCCGACTCGATGGATCATCTAAGGGGTATCATTACTAATAAAATAAGAAAGATAGACAAAGTCTACTCTACCCTAACAATGATGGTAATAGAAGAGCAGGAAAAATAGCTTAAAGTGCGTTAACTACTCGTAAAATCTCTGATTCAGTGTTAAAAAAGTGCGGTGAAGCCCTGATTATCTTCTTAGAAAATACCTCCCGCACTGCAAGTATCATATTTTCCTTTTCAAGTCGTTTGACTATTGATTCAGGATTCTGATCTTTGATGGCAAAAGAGACAATACTCGTTCTTTTCTTATCATCTTGAGGCCCAAAAAGAGTGACACCAGACATCTTTGATAATTCCTCGCGCATCAAGTTTGCAAGTTTAAGATTATGTTCTCTTATTTTCTCGATTCCTATCTTAAGAAGATAATTCACCGAAACCTCAAGCCCAGCAACTCCTATCCAGTTGCGAAATCCTGCCTGAAATCTTGCTGGCATTTCTTTGTAGATTACCTTGTTATTGTGAAAAATTGCAGACTCGCCACCAATCTGTAATGGTTCTATCATTTCACTTGATTCCTTTTTGCAGAAAAATATACCCATGCCCATTGGACCGCACAACCACTTGGAACCATTAAAAGACATGAAATTACACTTCATCTTGTTCACATCAACATCATTAATGCATCCAATTGTTTGCGCGGCATCAATGAAATAAGGTATATTTTTTTGTGCTAGGTAATCACCTATTTCCTCTACCGGAAGGATGGCTCCAGTGTTAAACAAAGCATGGCTTAGAACAACAAGCTGGGTGTCTTGATCAACCATCTTCTTTAACGAATCAAATTCAAAATATCCTGTTTCATCAATAGATATCTCTCGTAACCCTACTCTCTGACCTGTCCTTACCCATGGATAGTGATTTGCAGGATGTTCATGATTTGAGCCACGCGTTATGATGTTGGACTTTGGCTTGAATTTCATACCATTTGCTACAAAGTTTATCCCATCAGTGACACTCTGTGTTAGAATAACCTCTTCTGGCTTGCACTTGATTAGCTGAGAAATAGCTTTGCGCAGATTGTTAAGTCGTTCTTTTAAATAATTATCAGATAACTCTGAATCAGGACCATATTCGTTATATCTTATCAGAAAATCATTCATCGCTTGGATGCTTACCTTTGGCATTCTAGATGTAGATGCATTATTTAGATAGATTCTATCTCTGTAAGGAAATTCTTGTGAAAAATCTGAATTCATTATTATATTACAATCTGGTACATACTGTGTTGTTTAAAAATCATAACAATGAGAATTCTGTTCCGAATCTAACGGATATTCTTTCACAAAAACAGATCAATTCCATTATGTATTCTGACCCTTTTCTAAAAGCTGGTTTTGTATCAAAACTTGTTAGCGAAACTAAAATCGATATCTTGTATGTTGATCTTGATTTGTTGTACAGCGGATATGTCACGTCAGGCACGCTTGTCTTACAGAATAACCTTACCTTGTATCAGCCTTCTGAGGATACAATTAGCGATATACTTACAGAAATATTGGTCAAGGCAAGCATGTCTCAAGTATTAATTATAATAGATTCAATCAACGGCCTCTTTAATGCACTAAATTACAAAAAACAAGCCGGAAAGGTAGTGGCTTCAATTGTTATGTTACTTGCAAGTATCGTACGCAAGACCAATTCCTTCCTTGTTATAGCTAGTATGGCACGATACAAAAAAGAGGAGGGTTGGGTTTTATCACCTACTGGCAAGCGACTCATTGAAACAAAAAACAGCAAAAAAATTCTTCTTGAATATGGAAAAGAAGAAATCGTTGTAAATCTATTAGATGGCTCGAACAAAATTTTGCTTCCAGCAAATGCTATTTTGCTTTAATCTAGTCTTTTGATTATGTGATAACCAAACTGTGTTTTTACAATGTCAGAAATTTGTCCCTTTTCCAATACAAACGCAGCTTTTTCAAATTCTTTTACCATCACACCCCTTCCAAAAAGGCCAAGGTCTCCACCTCTTTTTTTTGAGACATCTATTGAATATTGCTGGGCAAGTTTTGAAAAACTCTCACCACCTGATAGTTTTGTTTTGATCTCTTGAGCTACACCTAGCTTTTCTACCAATATGTGAGCACAGTGGATCTTGGTTACCATGGTAACAAGTTGGTGACAAATTATAAAAAAATATAGGTCAGAAAATTGAATCCTGATTCTAATTTTTTAGAATGAGACGATCTGAATTTAACACTGTTATAAAAATCTCAAACGCCGTTATAACATCGATTTTTTCAGCAAGTTATATTAAGATCTTTTCTAGTACTACTGAACATGCCAGTTGGAATTATTCCAGATATAGGCGAACAAATGTGCATAGGATGTGCACTCTGTGTAGAGATTTGTACATCACTAGGCCCAGACGTATTAAGAGTAAAACCAGTAGAAGGCTGGAAGAGAGGTAAAGCATTTGTATTTTATCCAGAAAGATGCATTTCAGACGGTGCATGCATAGGTGTGTGCCCAACAAAGGCAAT
>JBOGQT010000058.1:0-6151 GCA_050749105.1 Nitrosotalea sp.
AACCTGGAGACGCCAGCCCTGGCATTTGCAAGAAAGATGCCAGAGAAAGGAACAACAGTTATTGATGAGCAGTCAGGAGAGGTGTATCATGCAAAATAAGGGACGAACTAATTTCGGGATGGCACAAAAAAACATCTCGGACGCAATCAATAAGAGGCTTGTTCAGTGAAACATATGAAATTATGAAGATGCCGACGGCTAAAATATGACAAATGGTACAAAATGGGCATATTGCCCCTATGATAAAAATTTCCAAATATATCAAGCCTATAACAGTACACAACCCAATACAAGACCAGACAAACAAATAGAATGGTGCGTTTGAACCAGAGATTCTAAAAGATGAACCAATTCTAAAAGATGAAGCCATTCCAAGATAACGCAATAGCCACGCAATTGAAAACCAAATCATACCAAGTACGCCAAGTGGCGCGCCAAATATTTCCGAGTATTTGCTCAGAAGTACTTTATTGCAGTTGATTTGACTATTAATATTGCACCAGCCTTCTGCACCTGCTTTTGCTGAATAATGATAATAAATCAAGTAAGATGAGACACCAAGACCAACTGCCACAAGTACAAAAAATATCAATGAAAGTTTGTTCATTTTATCATCAATTGAGTTTGGCAAATGGTTGTGAACATACGTTTGATGGGTTACCATTTGTAGATTTACAGATATCACTTGTTATGATATTTGCAGCGCCATCAATTGCTTTGGCTACATTGCTGTTAGAGTCATTGAGTTGTTCTCCTATTTGGAACCAACTCATTCCCGCAAGTGTCGAAGGAGGAAATTGCGAGCCTGTAAAAACATATTGATTTGCAACATCCACAAATGGTATGCCACCATTCTGCCCATATGTGGCAAGTATACCTTTCTGATCAGAAGTGGGCGTTTGAAGTGGATTTCCTGCTCTGTCTTGCACCTCGACACTCTGAAAGCTAATGTATGGACTTGTATAGGTAGAGCCATAGAAGGAGATAGTTGGGGTGCTTGGATAAACATCGGTGGACGATGAAAGCATGTACTGTAGGTTGCTGAAGGTACCGAATTTTGAAAGGGCTGAGACAAGAGCCCATCTCTCAGCTGCACAATAAGGACAATATTCAGCACCAATGTACAATACAACTGGTTTTCCACCAGATGTAAGATTAACACCTGAGATTGGATTGAGATGAGTAGCTGTTCCATATCCAATATCTGAAAGAGTTGAATAACTAATTTCAGAAATTTGTGTATAGAGATCAGAGCTGATTGTTTGCCCTACCGATTGCTGTTCAGTTGGTGTCGAATTCGTTTGACTTTGATTTAGAAACAAGTATGCTGAAATTATCACAACTATTGCTACAACAGAAACAGCTACCAAATTTTTTTTCTTTAATTTTCTATTAGGTATGTTTGGTTTTTTTGACATATTATTCGCTAGTGTGCTTCTTCACCATATACATCATTATATGAATATCTTGATTTTCACAATTTACAAGTACAATAATAGAATATACCATGTATCCAAGACAAGATAAAAAATAGAGAAAGAAAGTTTGGTATTTTAATCCATGTTAATTGTCGAATCCTTCTGCAATGGAGAATGTCGATGTATTCCTATCTGTAAAGACGACAGTATCCTTACTGACGTTAACAAATGCATAGTCAGTTACACCATCTGGATTAATTCCGCCAGGACCATCTGCCCCTACATTAAAGTGATATACACACATACCGTGGGCAGTATCAGATAGTTGTTGCAGGTATTGTATTGGTGCTGCTTCCATTGTGAATACGCCGCCATCAATTATTCCCTCATAGAGTCTCACTTTTGGAGTTCCATTAGCATCACATGGTATTACAGTTGCCATGTGTCCCCTAGTAGTTTCCCATGGTGTTGTATCAGCCACATCAAGAAATTGCCTAGGTGCCAGAGTTACTCCACCAAGATGGAACCATTCTTCAGTTGGGATGTTCGGTGAGCTGGTCTTACTTTGATTATATCCAGGCATAACCGTTTCACAACGTCCAGAATATGCTATTCCTTGATAGACATAGCACGGACTAGCTGCTGAAGAATCAGAGCTGTCTGCAACACACCAGCCAGTGAATATCCACGGCGAACCTAAAAATGTTGTAGTATCAGTATAGGTTGGTATTGGCGATCCTCCCAGATATATGGTAGGGTAAGTCGTCTGTTGGCAGATTCCCTTCGATGTAGTGAATGCTGGGATTGGTATCCATGGAGTACTTGTGTAGAGTTTTGGGGTCAGAAATGCATATGCAGAATGTGTCATTTGAGTTGGACCTAGTCCAAATCCAACAGTAACAACTATTGTCAGTACTAGGATTGTTTTTAGAAGTGATTGTTTTTTCACTATTAAACTTGAACAAACTGATTTATTTTAATAGTCTGGTTCATTCTACGACTGTACCAGAAGTTAATTCTGAGAAAAACTTGCTACATATTTTTACGAGGAAAAATTTTAACATTAATTACAGTAAGTCGTCATTTGTTTTCTGATAGTAGATATTACAATTCTATTGCCATACTTACCAGTCGCAAAATAATTCATAAAGTTCGGGTTGTTTTGCGTTTCCAAAATTGCCACCATTTTTTATTTAATTCTTGATTTTTTGGAAGAGGTTGTTCTTCATTATCCATGATAAGACACCTCCTTTTATCATAAAAAGTAATTTGGTACAGTTGTAGAATAGACCAATAAAAATTTAACAAAAAAATAAATTCAGAATCTTAGAGCTAGTTGCAGAGAGGATTATTTATGCAATGAAGACTGGCACCAGTAAGAGTAGCGCTACCCAAATCTACGCTCCTCAAGTCATCACCGTTAAAATTAGCTCCTGTTAGGTCTGCGCCAGCAAACCCAGTGCCTTGCAAGCTTGCACCCCTGAAATCAGCACCTTCAAGATCTGAATTCATGAAAAGAGCACCGTTTAGATTTGCGTTCTGAAATGAGACGCGTTCCATTGTTGCCCATCTCATCTGGCTTTGATGCAAGTCAGTTCCAGTCATGTTTGCACCATTAAGAGTCACATAGGTAAAGTCAGCAAATGGCATTGAAGCGCCGCTCAACTGCGTACCGCTCATATTTGAACCTTCAAGGTCGATGTTATCCATCTGAGCGTTTGTAAGGTTTGCAAAGTCAAGGTTCGCCTGCACCACGTCTGCTTTATAGAGATTTGCACCAGATAGATCTGAGCCGATAAGGTTAGCATGCGTTAGGTCACCGTGATCCAGGTTTATTCCTGAATGATCGCAGAATTCCCAATTCACTCGTGGGAATGATGAGGACCTACAGTTGCCAACTTGATTGCTGACATCTCTGTTTATGTCGTTTGTGCTTCTTGCAGGAGAACCAAAGTATTTGATATAGTCAGCCGTATTCAGGGAACCTGAAGATAAAACATCGGATAATGCCTGCAACGCACTAGGTGTGGCCAACATGCTAGGTTGTGGTCCTCCCGCCATGGTATTCATCATTCCCTGCGAATAGGCGCTAAATGTGAACAACTGAGACATGCCAATCATATCATTTGCAATCTCATCGAAGACCGATGGACGAGTAAAGCATGGAGAAGACTGACCTGTTTGTTGTTGAGCGTTCTGGCAGCTTGATACTGAGGTCGGTATTCCTCGCATCAGATTAACTCCTGACGATGCCATCCCCGACATTGAACCCATTACGCCCACGCCGGCCATACCGGACATGGCTTGAATGTTATTACAGTTGGATATTGCCGACATCATAGCTTGCGCATTGTATTGCATTCCTTCAACGTCGTTGCAGTATACTGTTTGTCCTATTGCAGTCAATAAACTATCAGCTGTACTAGTACCAGTTGTGGTGCTCATTCCTGACATGCCCTGCATGTTGCCATTAGATGAGGTTGAACTGGTAACGTTTTGACCTGAGATAAGAGTTTGGATAGCGTTAAGAAAATCTTGGTCGCTTATTTGTCCGTTAGCCCACAGTATTGCCTTGTAGTGGAACCATGCTGGGATAGTTGTTGGCATGACTTGTGCGTTAGCATCATTTTGCGGCATTGTTACGCTAAGAATCAATGCAGAGAAGAGCAGCGTTGATACTGTCAATGTTATTCTTGTTGTTTGCATTTATCTTCTGCAAATATGGTCTTGTCAAAAGATAATAAACAAAATGGTACATTCGATGATTGTACTATTTCATTGCAAATATGGTAAAGACAATACAAGATTACAAATTCCATCATCATACTCAATTTAGTTATTTTTCTGTTGACAAATTTATTTTTCATCTATCGGTTGTTACATGTTTCGTCAGTTGTACCAAATTTTTAAAATAACAATGTGTTCTCTATTTTAAATGAGAATACGATAAGACCATAGTTATGCAATAACTGTAGGCGTTCGCTTTATCGTATTCTTACCCTTTTTCGCATTTGCAATTTATCAATAAACAGATAGAAACTGTAGGATGCAACCAAGATACGGGGTACTGATATTCCAATGACATGCCTACAGTTTCTAAATCAAAGTCAATTTCAGGATTAAATAGATTTTTGGTACAATTTTCAAATAGATTCCAACTATTTGGTTTAAACACTAATTTTCAACAATTAGAATCATTTACAATATTTTTATACATAATTTTTCTAATCCGTGTCCCTGTTGCATAACGTATTGCGTCATGCAACAAAGAGCGGATCAGGATGAAGTCATTACGATACGTTGTTAGATAGTATTACTAGTTTCATAAGATAAGTGAATTGGTACATTCACAGAATAAACCATCTAAAATCATTAACAGCAACAGATAGGTGTTAGATTTTACAGATATAACCGATTACGGATGCTGATGTGTGTTTTGCAGACTTGTTTGTTCAAGTTAACGCAAAATCTATTTTCGTATGAACGTTCTGGACACAACTATCACACCAACAAATGATATCATCACAAGCAGTATTGGCATTGGAAATTCAGGTACAGCTGCAATGTTAAATGCAGATATCAAGTTTGGATGAATTTGTATGTGTACAACCATCATTACATCATTGCCAGAACCTTGCGCACTAATCTTTTGTTTGAGTTCAGTGAGTGCAGTGCCAACTTTGTCAAGATAGACAGATGTACTTGATGGTGCAATTGACTGTAAATTATTAAACATGGTTTGAGCCGTATCTGTAAGTGCTTGTGCGCTTTGGTATGCAGCCATGTCAACAATTGGCGTGCTTGTTGTAGACGATGACATTCCAGACATGCCTGACATACTGTTGCTAGATGAGTTGCTCATACTCATGCTGCTCATGTTCATGTTATTCATATTGGTAAGATCAACTTTTGACCCTACGGCATCCCCATAGTCCTTCAATACCTCGTTTATCACACCAACTGTTGCTAATGCTTGTATTGTAGCATTGCTTTGTGATGTGCTGCTTACTTGCTCAGATTCTGCCTGATCCAAGAGTTGGTTTATTGCATCTGCTTTTTGATTTGCAGTTGTCGGATCAGCATTTTGCTGTCCCGCCATAGAGTACAAGTCATCTATGGCTGTTGATATCTGTGTAGCAAGACTTGAGTTTGTTTGAGAGAGGACACCGATTTCGTTGCTTCCCCAATATTCTTGGCTTTTTGAGATATGCCACTGAGCAAGAGTACTATTTGAAATATTGTTTGCAATCAACTTTGACTCTACCTTAAACTCTTGAACTTTTGCAATCAATGACGCATCTGAGTTTTGCACAAAGTTGTGAGCAAATGCAGGATGAACAACCAACATGCCGCTAAACATGATGACCATTAATGATATAGCGACTACCTTTTTCATGTTGTTGTTGGTACATCAATGGTTTAAAATATTTTGGTATATTCATCAAACAGATTTAGACGTGATTTTTGCGTGTTAGTGCTATAACAGCTATTACTACACCTGCCGCACCTATTCCAATACCAGTCATGCTTATGACATATAGCACATCAGTGGTATTCTTTACTTCTTGAAACGACTGGGCAACTTTTGCATAGCTTTGAGCAGCGTTATTTGCAGTGTTTTTTGCGTCACTGATGTCATTGGTTAGTTGATTGATGACGTTTTGAGATATTTGAGCAGATGCAGCATGCATGACATAAGGAGATATTGCAATAATGATAAGAGCTAAAACTAG
>JBOGQT010000059.1:0-1110 GCA_050749105.1 Nitrosotalea sp.
ACTCCATGACAATTCGAATCTTTTCTTCTGCTGACCGTCTGCTTCTAGTTACCATGGGTTGGTACCTCCTTTCTTATTCAAAAAGTGTATGTTAGCAAGTGTTCTCATTCTAGAGGGGACCGCACCATTGGCATCTATTTTTGCACCTTCCATTATTATGGAATTTTCTACATCGCATTTTTTTATAGATACGTTGTTTCCAACGCTGACATATGGACCAAGTCTTACCGCCGGACCTATTGTACAATTGTCGCCAATTATTGCTGGTCCTGTGACAAAGGAATCTCGCGATATTGTAGTGTTTTTGCCAATTACAATGTTTTCACGAATTTCAGAGTCGCTTGATATAACAAACTGGTTTGGCGTTCCAATCGAATCCAGTACAAGCTGGTTTGCATGTAAGATGTCTTCTGGTGTGCCTGTGTCCTTCCACCATCCTGTAACAGTATCGTATTCAATGATATTTCCGTTGTTAAGAAGCATATCTAGCGCATCGGTTATCTCAAGCTCTCCTCGCCATGACGGCTTTAGCTTGTCAATGATATCGAAAATTTTTGGGGTGAGAAAGTATACTCCTATTACTGCCAGATTTGATGGAGGGTTTTTTGGCTTTTCAACTATTTTTTTTATCTTTTTTCCGTCAAGCTCTGCCACTCCAAACCTTGTTGGGTCGTCTACTTCACATAGAAGTATCATGGCGTCAGCGTTTGATGATTGGAATTTTTTTGTATAATCTACAAGGCCTTTTCTGAGAATGTTATCGCCAAGATATACCACAAACCTGTCATTTTTGATAAAATCCTTGCATAGTTTTATTGCATGCGAGATTCCGGCAGGCTTGTCCTGGTATATGTAGGTAATTTTTACACCAAATTTTGAGCCATCACCATAGAACTCTTTTACTTTTTCTGGATAAACGTCTCCAATTATGATTCCAATATCAGTAATGCCTGCCTCTCTGAAATCTTCTAATGCATACTGTGACATGGGCTTGTTTGCAATTGGCAAAAGCTGTTTTGGGCCTGTGTGTGTCAATGGTCTAAGCCTTGTGCCATGCCCTCCGTGAAGTATGATTCCCTTCATTTGTGATCCGTGTTACTGTATATAGTA
>JBOGQT010000060.1:0-2033 GCA_050749105.1 Nitrosotalea sp.
AGATTGCAGATAACCAATCTCTCATTTCGTTACCAAGCGGTCCTGCAAATATCAGCTACATCTTTGGTGTATTGGGAACAAGTCAAACTGCAACCTTGGCAATTCAAAAAGCTCAAGATTTTACAAACACCGTAAATTCTGAGGGCATAAAGACTCCTCTTGCTTCTGAAAAGATTGATGAGGCAAACACGGCTTTTAATCAAGGCAGATATTCTGATGCAGAAACACTAGCTAATGATGCCAAGAACCTGGCTCTACAAGAACAACAAACGGCGCTTTCTACATCTAAGCCATCTGAAGGCAACAATATGATACTAATTCTAGTTGCGGCTGGTGCTGTAGCAGCGGGAACCACCGTGTTCATTCTACTAAAAAGAACCAGAACAGCAAAGGATTTACCAGTACCTCAGATCCCAAAGAACAATTACGTACCTCCAGATAAAGAAACAATATTTAGGCTAAAACCTGAACTGCGTCAAGAAGACAAAGACATTATAGCATTTATCTCTGAAAAGGAAGGAAGGGTTTTTGAGAGTGAACTTCGCAAGAAATTCCTTTTACCACGTACTACAACATGGCGAGCAGTAAAACGATTAGAAAGAGAAGGAATTGTTGAAATAGAAAAAATAGATCAACAAAATCTCATAAAACTACGAAAAACTGAGGAGGATAAGGAATGAAAATATCATCAATGTTTCTCTTGATATTATTAGCTGGGTCCGCAATTTTTGGTATGCCTATACCGTCTTATGCTGATCCACAATTAGATACTTTACTTAATATTGCCACCCAAGCCAGAGATAGCCTTGGTATTACAATATCACAAATCAATAATGTTCCTGATGAGATTAACCATCTTTACAATCAAGGTTCCAATGAAACTGATGAGCTAGCACAGGCAGTATCTCAACAAGATGTTAATTCAGCTAAGCAACATTTCCTTGCTGCCATGGAATTCTTCAAGGATACGAATATTCAGATAAACTTACTTAATGCAACAGTATCAAATGATCAACAAAAAATACAGATAATACAATTGAGGGGTGAAATAACTAGACTAGAGAACATGGAAAGTCTTCTAAAGTCTATTGCATCGCAAAATAATGTTAATATTAATTTTACAAACTTTGATGAAATGATTCAAACTGCAAACCAAGATCTTGACTCTGGAAACCTTGATGATGCCTCAAAACAAGTACAAAACGCTAATGACTTTATTGTTGCTACACATAATTCTCTTACTGAAGCTGCAGAAGAAAAAATTTCTGCAAGGGCAAAAGATTTTACTGAGCAACAAATCGAGCAACTCAATAATACCAGTCAAAGCAGCAACAATAATCAACTCAATACTACCAACCAGTCTAATAACACCAGTCAATCCAATGTGACCCAAAATGCCACATCTGGGACTATTGCTGCGCCTATTGCAAACAATTCTAACATTACTGTGGAAAACAATCCTAAAGATATGGCTGCAGAGCTTAACCAGTTAGTGTCTGAAGGCAAGGTTGATCAGGCAATAAATCTTATAAAGATAATCCAAGCTTATCAAAAAGCCCAATTAATGGAGAAATCTGTGGAGATATCTCCACCTGTAAACACCACATCTACATCTCCACCAACACCTACATCTCCACCTGTAAACACCACATCTACATCTCCACCAAATTCAAATCAAACGGCATTGTCCGGACATGGTACAGAACATAACAATCATGGAAAAAGATATGGTGTCTCTAATGTCCCCATGCCAAAATTCCATCAAAATCAATAAAAGATTCTTGATCCTACCCAGTCACTAAAATGGCATTATTATTTAGTATCTACCAAGATTTAACAAAATTCATATAGATTTTTGAGGGGAGCATAGTGGATGGTTTCAAAACAAATTTCAATAGGTATCGGCATACCAATGATTGTAATAGGTGCATTACTTGCTGTATTTCTTGCTCCAATGCAACAGGGCCTTAATGATACCATAGAGTTTGTTGGAAGTCTTATCGGGATACTTGGTGTTTTGATATTCATTGCCG
>JBOGQT010000061.1:0-15001 GCA_050749105.1 Nitrosotalea sp.
CTTATGATGATTGCAACCTTCCAAAGCAAGAAGCAGAGGGCTCTTTTGCCAGGTTCTTGGCCAAGGACCAATACGAAGAATTACTTGAAGCCGACATTGAATTGGTAAAAGATCTCATAAAAAAGACATATGGTGTATCAAAGGATACATCTGACGAAATCGATTATAAAATAATTCTACAAGATAAATAAATTTCAGATCCTAAATAAAATATCATTTACTGGTTTACGATTGAATAGTATGTAGCAGGAAATGTCTGACCGTTGGAATCAAGCCACACCAAAACATCATACACGCCAGGCTTTGTAATTATCTTGCTTGCATCAAAGCTGATTGCAACGCTGTTGCCCTGCTCTGACCACTGGTTTGCGGTAACCATGGTGTATCCAGCAGGCTGTTCATAATACTGCCCAAGAGGCAGTGGTCTGTCAACTATGGCTAGTGGTGTGCCAAGAGTGTATGACGTGGCATGGCTGTTCTGCGCATACACTGCAGGTGTAGGGAGGCTGTCATAGTCAACTTCGATATAGTCTATCTTTCCTTGTGCAAGGATGCCAGAAAATGACACCGTTCCAGAATTGTACGTGATTGGCTGGGTAAATGATATGTAGTTGTTCTCAAAGTTCTGCACAATCACAAAAGTATTGTCATTGTACGAAATTCCAAGGCTGACACTTGTATGGTGTGGGTCCAAAATGTTCTCCTTGTGTCCCCAGTCAGAAGACGCGTCGTTATACATCATGTCGTATTCTACAGCCTTTATTTGGTCCATGGGATTAATCGAGCATACCAGTCCCTCGCACAATGCAGTTGCCACATTTTGTTGCACTGCCCCAAGTCCGCCATATTCTGTATATGACATGTACGGCTTGTCACCATCTGTCATCCAGTGCGATATCTGCCTTGTACCAAGTATGTCTTGGGCTTGCGAAGATGCAGCTTGGTTTGAGCTTAACACTACAGGTGAAAGGCCTGCCTGTGCCCTGTCTTGGTTTATCAACTGCAACGCATACTCTTGGAGCTGCGTGCCAGAATATTTTGGCCCAAGTGCATTATAGATTACATCCACTGGGGTTTCTGTACTTGAAATCGTTGATGCATTGGGCTGGATTATTTTTTGTACCATTCCTGTCAAGTGCGATATAGAATAAGTTGAGCCATCGCGGATCTCAAACCTGTTTATTATTTTGTGAAAAGACTGTGCAGATGTCTTGATTGCAGGCATGGCCGTTGATTCGATATATCCTGCATTGTCATATATTACAAAACATGCCACCAGAATCCCCAGTGCAAAAAATGCCATGATTTTGTTTGCCATGACAATCCAACTCAGGTTATGAACAAGCTAGGCTATCCCCACATTGCCTGACGATTCAGCCGTAAGCGGAGTACCGCCGTTGCTTGGCCAGTCCGAGAACATGTCTGCGTAAATGTTTCCGGTGCCAACGTTTGCATCGCTTGGCACAAAGAACGATACAACCATCTCGGTGTCTCCGGCTCCAACTGATGTCTTTATCGAACCAACGCCGAGGCTTGTACCATCAGGTCCTGCAAGGTTTACGGTAATGAGGGCCGACTGGCTCGAGTCCGATGACAAGACTATCTTGACATACCCTGTGGTGTCTTTGCTAAATGAGGTCACGACATTGTTTCCCTCCTGGTCTGTTGGCTGTATAGATACAATCGATACGCTTGAAGGTTGTGTAGCCTGCGATGACACTGTAAACTCGGCAACACCTTTGACGTAATTTCCGCCGACAAGTGCAGTCGACGTAACTTGGTAAGTGCCAGGCTGTGCATCAGGTGGTATTCCTACCTGTAACATTGCATCTCCCTGCGTTCCCACCTGTACTGCCCTTGAAGCAACAATATTCAGTGAGGGGTCTGTCACAACTATTGCAACGTTTTGTCCCACTTGGGCTCCAGCAGGATCTGAAGTTATTGTTACGTTCTCTCCTGGGTTGTATGATGACTTGTCTGTCTGCAAGTTCATGGTATACGATGTTGCAACTGATGGCGAGTCATCTGCAAGTATAACTGCTGTTGCCGAGCTGCCATAGTCTGATTCATCTCCAGCGTATGATGCAGTTACTGTTATGTTGCTTGAGCCTGTTGGTGGAGTGTACACAAGCGAACAGCTGTTGTACGAAACTACACATGTGCTTGGGCTAAACGTACCGCCTGCGCCGTTGTCACTCCATGATACAATGCCACTTAACGCATAGCCTGGATTTGACACATCATCAAGTGTTGCAGTAAACGTAATCATGCTTCCAGCTACCTCTGTTGTAGTACTTGGCGTAATAGTTACTGTGGTATCACGTATTGAACTTGTTACTTGCAATGAAGCTGTACCGTAACTGCTCTGATGTGTACTGTCTCCTCCATAGCTTGCTGTTATTGTAAGCATACTTGGCGAGTTTGTAGGCGGTGTGTATGTTACCATACAAATGTCGTCATAGATTGTACATGTGACTGAGCTGAATGTACCTCCATCGTTTCCATCACTCCATGATACAATGCCAGTGGGAGTTGTAGGTACACTTGACGTATCCGTGACCGTCACTGCGTATGTTACCGACCCACCATCTGACGTAGTTACCGAGTCTGGCGTAATGGCTGTAGCCGTAATGTTTGGTATGATCTCTTGCTGTGGCTGCGGTGTGGTATATGTAACTCTGTTTACTGGTGCAGGTACTACATTATCGTGTGCTGTCCAGTATTGAATGTCTGACGCAAACGTCTTGTAGTCTATCTTTCCGCTTGACCACATCGAAGCATCGTCTTTTACCCATTGAGGTATAGGGCCATGATCTGCTGGAATCTGTATAGTTTTGTCGTGACTCAACTGCTGTATACTCTGCACAAACTGAGCATCACTTGCCTTGTTGTCTGCCCATTGCTGAGCTACGGTCTTCAAAGGCGAAGGAGCTGTTCCCGATCTTTGATAATATGTACTGTTGACGTGTGATGTTGCACTTGGAACGGTCTGTGTTACTGTTGGCGTACTTGCTGGAACTTGTGTACTAGGCTGTGATGTTGCACTTGGAACAGGCTGATCTGCTGTAGTAGGGGGAATCTGTTGAACGGGCTGTGTTACTGTTGGCGTACTTGGAGCCTGTGTACTGGGCTGTGGTGTCGCAGCAGGTGGAGTAGCAGTAACTGTTGGTATATCTGATGTACTAGGTATAGTTTGTGCCGGCGTACTAGGTACAGGGTTATCTTGAACTGGCACAGCTGGAACAGTCGATGTGACATTTGAATCTGCATCTGTCTGTACTGGTGTGTCCGATTCTGTCAAAGCTGTATTTACTACACTTGCAGCTCCAGTGTTATCCACTTGGGTGCTGTTGGTGTATGAAGAAGAGAGATCTGCAAAAGCATACTGTGGCAAAATCAATAGTGCCGCAAATGCAAAAAGGACTAGATCTTTTGTTTTCATGTTACAATACATTCGTCATTTGATTTATAAAAAATTGCGACACTATGTTCCGGAACATTGTTAGTGAATGATTTTGATACAAATGATTTGAATACAAATCAATTATGCCTAAACCTTATATTGCTTACGTCAATAGTTATGTAAGAACCAAAAATCAGGAGCTATTATAGCGGTTCGCTTGTACAATAAAAAATACCAAAAGGGATTTGACGATATTTCACGTGGAAAATTAGCATTTACAGACTAAATATGCGATCAAAAGTTATCGCTAAAGTTTCTTGTATGTTTGTCAACTTCGTCCTGGGGAGACGTTGACTCGTTTTCGTGCATGTGTTCTGTTTTATGGCTTCGTCGGGCCATCTTTTCCTCATGCTCTTTTCTAGCGTGGTGCAGCCTGTCTGCCTCATGAATGAACTCCATCCCACATTCGGTGCACTTTACCACGTCATGGTGGTGGTCATGGCGAGCATGGTTTATCAGATCCTCGTTTTTTGAAAATTTCAACTCACACTGTTCACATTTAAACTTCTTTCCAAAAAATCTCATGTTCGACTGATACTGCATGAAACCATGGATAAGAATGTTGCAGATAAAATCGTGTTTAAGAATACATGAACCAAGAATGTCCAAAATGTAAGAAAAAAGAAGAGAAGAGATTATTGTAAATCATAATTAACAATTGTGATACGATGTTAAGCAACATTGTTACGTAAAGTATTTTAATTTGTGCTAAATTGATTGGTATTCAAACTATTGGAACACAAATGTTATATCTCTCAGGTCCGTAGATAATGCGAGGCATGAATCCCGTCGAGCACCAAAAAGTGGTAAAACCATTTGCAGTGATGGCAAGCATAGCGGTGCTGCTTACGGCAGGCTTGGTTCCTGCGTTTGCAGACAATGCAAGCCAAGCCCCGTTTGCTCCCACCAATCTAAACGCCACCCCATTGTCCTCCGACCAAATATCTCTGACCTGGAATTCACCCCTGAATGCAACTCAAAGCGGTATTATTGGATACCAAATTCAGCAAAATGGACAGGTTCTTGTCAATAATACTGGAAATACGCTAACCAACTACAACGATACTAGTCTTCTACCGGGCAGTATAGAACAATACCAAGTTGCAGCCTGGAATCCTGTAGGCCTTGGTTTGTTTTCAAATAATGCATCTGCTACCACCCCAGTGCCCAGTACACAGACTACAGTCAATACAACACAGATCATAACCCAAGAACCAGTAAATATGACATCGCATATCTTTAGGGGTAACTGGACAAGCTATTTCACACAACATCATGGCTATAGTGGATCACAAACAGGAAACCAGACATTGCCCTATGAAAGGATGCATGTTGGCCAATTCGTGAACGGCACAGGCAACCAGTTTAACTGGCAACAAAATGGAACCTATCATCCAGTACACACTTCAAGCCAGACTGTGAGTAACCCTGTGCACCAATGGATACAACATGCAGGTCAATACCAAGTGCATCAAGCACCAGTTGTACAACAGTTCAAAAACCTGAACAAGGATGCGCAAATCTGGCACAATCACGTATCGGCAGATATGATTGACCACCACATTGCAAAATCAACAGACAAGCATCAGTTCCCACATCAGATGACAGTCAAAAAACAATGGGCTCACTAGCTTTTTTTCTGACCATCCTATCTTGCACCTGTAAAGCACGTCATAGTGATATTTTATCAATAAAATAAGATAGGTATCCAAAAGAGTCTAGTCTATCTCTACTTTTGGATTTTCGTCTTCTTCGTCTGCGTCTATTTCTACGTCATGTGAATCTTCTGTGACCGTTTCAGTGACAGTTTCAGTACTACTGGTAGATTGGCTTTCTTCATCTAATTCAGGATCCATTATGTAGTGTAATGTTTCATCGGTTTAGAATCTTGTTCATATAGAATATGGTGCCTACAATCTGATATGAAATTGATTCCGACGTAGATCTGTTTCGATCAAACTAATTATATCAAAACCACAAAAATATGATCTCATGTCATATCATTGCAACGAGTGCAGGATAGATTTTTTCTCAAGGAACGGACTAGAAATCCACATCCAAAAAAAGCATACAAAGAGCACATTGTCAAGTCTTTCCTAGCATGTAACCTTCACGATAGTGCTAGGTTTGTAACGATATACTGTCAAGTCTGAAAACTGGCTTTCCCTGCGTCACTACCATGACATTGATTGTCTTACCATTGGAAAGATATGAACTAGCAGAATGAAAGACAACACCTGCTGGTGTAACGGCTGCACTCCAGTCACTTGATATCCACGCACTGTGAATTGTAGTTGCATTGTCTATCTGGGATATTTTGATGTAATTTGCTGTAAGGTTTCCAATGTATGATATTTGAACAAAAGACGTGAACATGTTGCTTCCAATGTTAAACGTGTCAACAGTGTCTATTGTGCCATCGGCAGAAGATGTCAGATTGCCCGCTTTTTTTGACTGTAGGTCGGACATCTGTTGATTCATCCTTTCCCACTCGCCAACTGTGCAGACATGATCTGCACATACATGCACATTGCAGGGAAGACTATCTGTACAGTGCCCCACATCTACACCAATGAGGCTTGCCACTATTCTAGCATCTGCCTCTGGCAGTATTATATTTGATATAGGAAAATTTTCTGATAATGCAAAGAACCCAAAAAGAGTAACGCACAGAGCTGCAAAGGATATTGCCTTGAGCCTTGTCATACAATGCGTTTTTCTGACTTATGGGAATCCTTCAGGACTGTGCAGCATATCGTACTTTAATCTCAGTGCCCTGTAAATGATTGGCGCGTGATCAGCTTCCACATCTGTAGTTATGTAGAGTATATGATCCTGGTCTATCGGCATAGTGATTCGCTTTATCTTTTCATATTCTACCAGCGCATACTTGCCCTTACCAATCTTATCAGAGACTTCGTTACGCGATTTCCAGGCATTGATTGCAAGCTGGAGTGATTTCTGACTCTCTTCAGGTGTGAGAAGGTTTGTTACGCCTTTACGATTACCGCTTACCTTGACGTCTCCATTCATATCAAATACTGTAGCAAAGCGAATCTTGGGGTCAAGTGCCATAACTTTGTCATATAGTGACTTGTAATCCGTGGTATGTAGTAGCACTCCTAAAGAATAAAGATTTCTTTATGGGAGAGGAATTAACCAATCCATTCTTATATACGCCTGATCATTGCAGAACAGAAAGGGAGGTGCAATGATGAGTTACAACGACGGCGGTTATGGTAGATCTAACAGAGGATACAGCGGCGGCGGAGGCGGCGGTAGAAGATTTGGAGGTAGCAGACAATTCGACAATACTCCAAAACCCGTAGAAACCGGCAAGGAATATGATGTGTCCATAACCGAAATCAGTAGAAAAGGAGACGGTATCGCAAGAATCGAAGGATTCGTGATATTTGTTAAGAACGGAAAAGCTGGTCAAAACGCTAAAGTAAAAGTTACTGAAGTGGGCCAGCGCTTTGCTATCGCTGAAATAGTAGAAGCTGCTTCTTAAAAAAACAACTAGTTTCCAAAAAAACCAATTTTCATATTTTTATTTTTCATATTTTGTATTTTGATAACCTCAGAGTAAATTTTTTCTTTTTATTTCTAGTGTTTTGTCAGATTATAGTTTGCAGTATTTTGTAGTACATTTTTTATTATTGGGTCTGTCATGTTCTGTACAGTGTCTCTGACCTGTATCAACTTGTCAAAGACAACACCAACCTGTGTAAAATGAAAGAGCGCCACTAGAAAAAGCACAACTGCACATATGATTATTATCTTGACAATCACGGATTTGTTTGATTATCTGTTCTTTTTACCTGTGTGGTAAGAAGGATTACAGCCCGATGTTAAAATTTAAATTACATTTACTTGGTCTTTGCTCCCAAGATTATTGCACAAAAATACTGCGTTGCTTCTTGTGTACGTGAAATTTTATGATGAGAATCAATGCAAGGTCTTTATTCTATTGTGATATGATGAGAGCCAGTTGAAAGGTCTAGGCAAGATCTTTGTTATTGCTGGCTCTATAATCAGTGTAGCCAGTGCCCTTGGCCTCACACATATCATTGCACCCAGACACCAGCTATACTTCCAAGGCGCATATTTCGTACTTGGCGTGTTTCTGATTGCAGTAGGAGTATATGTGTGGTTTAGCACGCGCAGCTCAGACGCATTTTGGGATTATGTCAAACACGGAAGAACCTGATATGGAGTTGTAGCAATTTTTTTAAAACTTGTGGTACAGATTCAAAACATGTCTGTTGAGGTTAACAATATTAGTGAACAAGGTTAGTCAGTTCCTAAATACTCTGAACTGAAATTAATTACATGGTAAAAGTTGTCAGCATCTCAAAGAAATGCGCCATTACATCTGGATTTGCAGTGCGGCAACAATATCGCAAGAGTAGAATTTGCATATGATGGAACCTCAAGATGAATCTCAGAGATACAATGAACATACTGGAACGGTGACCTTTCGGGTAGATTCACAGGTGCTGGCAAAGCTAAAAGACTATGCCAAGTATGAAAAATCCACCGTAAATGCACTAGTGAACAAATTGCTCTTGCAGGCAGTAGAGTGGGATATTGCAGCGGCAAAAGCAAGGTGGGTTCCAGTTGAAAGGCAAGTCATAAGTTCAATTTTGGATAAACTTGATGACAAAATGATTGCACAAACAGCACAGATGGAAGGAAAAACTCTTCCACGCGACCTATGTCTCTCAATGCGAGGAAATCATGGAATTAATGATTGGATAGATATCATTAAGATGAGATCAGCTGTGGCAGGATTTAACCTCACAGCTATGCAAGAGGGGGCAGAATCAGTGTTTGTTATGCGACATGATATGGGAAAGAAGTATTCATTGCATTCCAAGTTGTTTTACGAGCAAGCCTTCAAGGAACTTGGCTGTCATGCAACATTTGAGGCATCTGAAAATACTTTGGTGTTTAAGATACCAAATAATTATTTAACAACAGACTAGGTCATACTGGAATTTATTGCATATCTCTTTGCTGCTAACGATACGTTATAGTATACCTTAGAAACACACCACAAACAAAAGTGGAAACTGTAGGGCTAGGAGAGTCTGGGGAAGGGCACATTTCCCGTAAAGTGATGGCGCCTACAGTTCCAACACAAAAGTACTTGCTGAATTAAATAATACTTGTGTATTATTGTTCATGAACAATGTTTTCTGTCTTGGTACGAGTTTGATAAATCAAAGTTATGACATATTATTTTATTTTGATAGGATAAAATGTAGCGCACTAATTTTTATCATATTTGCAATAAATTGCAAGAAAAAACTAAACTTTCAAAAAATCTAATAACGGTATTTTCTTGGAGTTAAAATAGGTCATTTGTATTTACCCTATCATGAGTGATGTCGATTCGTGGTACAAACAAGGCAATGACATGATGATGCAGGAAAAAAATGAGGACGCAATAATTGCATATAACAAGGCAACAGAGCTTGATCCGTCTCATGCCAGCGCTTGGAACAACAAAGGCATAGCGATGTTCAGGCTCAAAAAATATCAAGAGGCAATAGATTGCTATGACAAGACAATAGAACTGAATCCTGGCCATGCAAATGCATGGTACAACAAGGCAAAGGCACTGCGAGATCTAGCCCAGACGTATCTTGACAAGGCCAATACCGATCGTGTGTCTGCCTCAAAATTGATCAATCAAGCACTTGCCATCTTTGATTCTGCACACGAATGTTACAGCAAAGGTGAATCTCTTTCAGGCCAAAAGACCTAAAGATATCTGTTACACTTATTGACCGACAGACTCAAAGACAGCGTTTCTTATCTCTGACGATCTCTTGAAGATTGTCTTGTCGATCTCGTCTATTTCCCCACCACTTGGCTTTTTTCCAGCATGAGCCACAAAATAATACGTCTCAAACTTGCCGACTATGGAACCATGAGTGTATCCGTATACATATTCTGACTCATCTTTTATCTGAAAGACCGCACCAAACTCTGGCAGGCGGAGGTTTCTGACAAGTCCTGGAATCTTGGCAATCTCCTCATCTATCATTGCTTTTAGCATCTTGCTATCCTTATCCTTAAGTCCCACGCTTGTCGTTCTAATTGGTTACATAAAAGCAATATTGCATTGAATTGCTACTAGGCACAGGCTTCTAGAGATGTATCAACTTTTAAAATACCGTTATACAAAACAAAAACAACCAAAATGGAGCCTCTAGTTCTCGGATTTCTAAACTCAATAGCTTTACAGATACCTGGTATAGGACAAAGCACTCTTGGCAGTCTCAATCCATGGATAAAGGGCGTACTTCCATCACTATTTGGAATTCTAGCCATTGCAATCATGCTAAACCTCCTCAACGCCGGTATACGAAAAAAGATGGTAGACCGAGACAAACTCAAAAGACTGATGAAAGAGACACGAGCGTGGCAGAAAGAGAGGATGGCAGCCTTTAGGGCAAAGGATCAGGATAGGATTGACCAGATAAACAAAAAGTCTGCATACATGAACAAACTGAACATGGAAATAATGCAGCTAAACATGCGACCAATGGCTCTGACATTTGTACCATTCTTGCTTGTCTTCTATTTCGTATTGCCTCACATGTTTGCATATACTGTTGCAGAATCTCCGATTCCACTAGACATATTTCCAGGCAACTTTTTCCACATCACATGTTCTGCAGCAGATGTACAAAATGCAGCAAAAAGTCATTGCACACATCAAGATGACATGTATTTCTGGGGCTGGTATTTTCTCTCGTCCATATCAGTCAGTGGAATAATAATGCGAATAACAAACACATCTTCAAGTATGGACTAGATTACTGAATCTACAAAATCCACATTTCTTATCTCTACAAGAAAAATACCTAACAATCTTTAACCGTATTCAAGTTTTAGATGAGATTTGGCATGTTGCCAAGGAATCCATTAAATGACAGGAATTGTCACACCAATCATTGAGTTCAATCTCATTAAAAGACAAGATAAAGAAATGGCTGGCAAACGAGGACTTTGATGTCTCAGAAAGAGACGATGCGGTGTCAGATTTTCATCTTGTCATATCAAATCTACACGGCAAAGGAACATTTGCAGATATTGTCAAGCTAAAAAACAAAGATTTTGTCATACTTGGTAGCGCACTGCAAAACCCTCCAGAGTTTTTGAATGTGTTATCTACCATGGCAGAAAAGGAAAGGTCAGACTTTTTCAATCAAGTTCAAAGAGAATTGTTGAAGTTCAGAGTAGACCACGAGTTTCATCCAAACAAACTCATGCCAGAACGCATGATAGTCAGAGATACAGTCTATGAAGAAGACCTTACTAGATCAATATTCATGGAACACCTAAAGCGAGTAAAGTTTGCATCGCTTTTTCTTTTGTGGTCAATTGGACACAAGTTCTCACCTGATCCAACACAATCACAGCCTCATCCTTCATCCACATCAAGTTCTCGCCCGCCTTATGGTTGATCTTTTATTATGTTTCTAGCTATATTGACAACTATATCTTCCATATTTTCCTTCAAGCCCCACGGCCCTTGAAATGTTTGACGATGAGGGGTCATTTTGAAGTGTTAGGTGGCAACCAAAATTCGTAATAGGATATCCTTTGTCCATCTTGTTAGTCAAAGCAACTGCAGTATTCACAGACGAGCTTGCCGAATGTGGTTTGTCAAAAAAGAAATGTCCCGCAAGTTCGGGTACAAGTATCATGAGTACAACCAAGACAGCAAATTTGTTGATCGTCTTTTTTCGTTTTTGGTCCAAACAGACCACTGACGCTATTTGTCATATATTAACCAAAATTATGATTTTCAATTCTTGTCAATCTACTTGTCACCTGACTGCTTGATACAATCCTCATATCTCTGAGAGGCATCACGGTATGATTCTTCTGCGACTGCAATATCTGCCTGAACTTTGCTTGCTGCAGAATCATGAAGTTCGACAAATCCCTCTTGGGCATTGTCCTCAAGGGCATTTACAATCTCTGCAGCGGTTGCCGTGGCAAGCCTGACAAGTCCAGATGAGATAAGATAGTTTTGTGCGCTGGCAAGTGCGTTGGAAAATGCAAAATTGACATTTTCTTGTTGATAATACAGTTCATGAAGCTTCTCAGTTGATTTGGTAAGTTCATTGTACTCGTCTTCGCAGTCCATGCTAAACCCATACCAATGAAACCAGTTCTTATCTTTTTGATTATATTCCATGTGGCAAACAGGAAAAGGAAGGGGCACAAATTTGCTTTTTTTGACTTGGAGGATATCTATTCGTCAATTTGTTGCTTAAATAGCAAATTTGAAAGGTATGTTTGAAATGCCGTACGAGGAAATCTACTTTCAGAGGCTAAAGGAAGAAGACCCTGAAGAATATGTGAATGTAACAAACCAGTAGACATGATAACATGTCTATGATTCTATCCCTTTTTCATCATTAGATGTATTTTTTGAGTTATCTGAAACGATAATTCAGATTTTTCTAGTTACTAGTTATTTTGCACTTGCCGGAAATGTCCTTTACTGCAGCATAGTAGGCATAAACCAAGATTGCAATTGAGATAAACCTCAGCGGTATCTCATACTGCGTAAGAAACGCAGTAGCTGTACCACCGACAGTTCCAAAAGCAGATGCCACTGCAAATCCCAAGGAACTGCAACTACATGCCCCGGCACCAACTCCAATTATAGTTCCAAAAAACCCACCGCCAGATTTTTTCACGCTTTCACCTAGCAGGCAAATCCTGTATATGCTAAGGCTTGTGACAAGACCTGAAAGAGATGCAACTGCAACTATCAAAACAAAAATTAGTGCCTCACTTTCTGGAATATAGAATGAAAACTCGGGTTCAAAGAAAATGAATTGTGACATGTAGCACAGAAAAACAAAGAGCCCAGAAAATACTACAATTGACAATGTAGTATATTTGGCATTTGAAAAGACCACTTTTAGTGCCTGCTTTTGCATCATGATAAAACCTTCAAAGAGTTATTTAATTTCAACCATCAAGAGTTACTTCTAATGTTTGGCAAATTCTCAAAACATGCAAGCAGTTTGTCATCGCGCCACTTGATTGTAATTTTGTAAGTGGGTTAAAATATGGACTGGAATATAGCGACTAGAGACTCGGAAATGACCAGGAAGACAAACAAAGACATAGACAAGAAAATACCAGACAAGGGGTCATCTAAAAATAAAAACAAGCTAATCGCAATAGGAATAATTGCTGCCATAATTGCAGGTGCGGTATATTTTCTCCATAAATCCGACAACACTATAGACTCTGCATATGCCGCAATCGATGGAATCCCATGTGAAACCCAAGAATACGTGAATTTTCATATACATGCACATCTTGATGTCTTTGTCAATGGTCAGCACGTCACTGTACCACAATATGTCGGAATAATGGATAACACATGTCTGTATTGGCTTCACACTCATGATAACTCTGGTATAATGCACATGGAGGCACCGCAGCCGCAAAACTTTACGCTAGGACAGTTCATTGACGTGTGGAAAACCACAAACACAGGTGCGCCTCCGACAGGAGAGCCAATAATCTTTGTCAACGGTGAAGAAGTATCTACAACACTAGCTACAACTATTCTCAACGCACATGATGAAATTGCAATTGTGTATGGTCAAGCACCACCAAACATACCGTCATTTTACCAATTTCCACAAGGCCTTTGATTTTGAATCTAGTTTGATGATTTCTTTATCTTCCGTTTCTTCTTTTTATTCTTGTAATGCCATAAAAATATAAAAAAACCTATGACACTTGATACGATACTTCCAACACCCACAACAGGAGCTATGAAAAATTGCCCAACCCAAATTCCACTTGCATCTCCTACCTCAAGTAGGCCTCTTTGTGTTACATAGACACTGAACGAATTATCAATAGAGTACGTTTTTCCTGTATCATCAGAATATGTCCCATTTACATGAACAACTGCATTAATTGGAGCGCCCAAATTCTTTTGTGACTGCACAATAAACTCAAAGTCCATTGATTTACCTGCATCCAAGTTTGTCACTGCAAGTGATTTTTGTCCTGAAAGTTGAAGATCTGGGGAGAATGCAGAAAGTTCGATACTATGAGCACTGGAGCCTTGGTTCTCTATGGTACCTTTGATGTTAAAGGGCTCTCCTGAAAATACATCGCTTGGTGCCTGAAGGTTAAGCGATAGGGAAGGCTTTGATGCTGCAAAGAACTGCGCTGTTTGGGTAATTGTATGCTTTACAGGTTGTGGATCAAAGAAGCCTTTAACAAAATAGTCAATCTCAATGTTGGCAACAAAGTTTCCGTCAGGCACTCCGTTTTTTACCGTTGAGTTAAAGTTATTTCCAAAGTTGGAACCCTTTGCCAGTTTGTCAAGGTGAAAACTATTTTGTTGGATTTGTAGTTCGGGACAAGTTACTGTAACTGTGATATTTGATACTTGATCAACAGTTACCTCCACCACAGAAGACAACACAAATTCTTTTCCTTGCGTTACTACATCTGGATAATTCAAACTTAGTTGAAGATTTGGATCGGTTATGTTATTTTGAACGGCATAAGCTGGAATGAACAGAATCGCTGAAACGAATATCACAAAACAATAATTTGTAAATCTGATCGATGATTCCACCTTGCGTTTTCACCATTCCCTTACTTTTTATGCTTATCTACCCATATCGTTTTAGAAGATCATGAAAGCAAAGTTCAAGACAACATGCTCTGAATGCAGAGCGGTAATTAATGCAGGCGATGAAATTTCGAAAATCTCGTCAGGAAAATGGGTTCACAAACACTGTGCTCCAGAATCAAGTGAACTGCCCTAGAGTTTATGATAATGACAATCCAATGTGGATTGATTTCTAGGTGCATGTATACACTGCATACTGACCCTGAATTCCAGCTGCTCTGCTCACATTTATTGCAGTCGTATCATTTTTGAGAACCAGATGACATTTTATATCGTTTCCTACATACATGCTGTGCAGTTTGTTAGTAAGTGCGAGAGCTGCATTTACAGAAGAATTGGGAGTATGTTTTTGTGTATCAAAATAAAAATGCCCTATGATTTCTGGTATCGCTATCATTAGTACGACCAAGATGGCAAAAGTGTTTATTCTTTTTTTCTGTCTAGCGTCCAATCGGTCTTCTGATTTTTATGAACATTATATTAAGATACTATCTATATGCTATCTCTCAAATTCATTCCAAATGGAATCTATTGTATCTCTGAGCATCTTTACATCTATTCTTTCCATAAATTCTCTCTCAACCCTGTATCCAGATACCTCGTTTTCGCCCAAGGATGGGTCAACAAGGCTACCCTCAACATGAGGTATGATTCTAGATTTCCATTTTTTCATCTCAAATAGCCACACCGGGTCATTCAAATCTGAAAAATCAATGTCATCATGGCCTATGAACAGTATATGGCATTTGGGAAGATTTGCATGCAATTTTTCATAAGCAATCATCTGAGCCTTTGAAATGAGTATTCTATCATCATGGAATATTTTAAGCTCA
>JBOGQT010000062.1:0-14604 GCA_050749105.1 Nitrosotalea sp.
TACCGCTGTTCCCTGAGGCACTCGTACACAAAACTTTCTGCAGGCTCTGACATGGAGACGCAGCTTATCATAGCGGTAGTGATACGACACAATACGGTATCTCATGAGATAAGATATTTCCCACAGATGCTGGAACGCGTGTTATCATTTGCAAGACCGTGGATATTTGTACTGGATGCAGGATACGATGCAGAATGGGTGCACCAGTCTATCCGGGACCACGATATGTTATCAATGATTCCTGCCAGAAGGTATCAGGGCCGCTCGGCTTACCGCACAAGAGGCAGGTACAGAAAACAGATGAGAAGGGCCTTTGATGATACCCTGTATCATCAGAGGAACAAGTGTGAGACGATATTTTCTGTGATAAAGCGAAGGTTTGGCTCTGAGATCATGGCACGTAATGGCATCATGATGACAAGGGAGTTGCTGTATCGTGTGCTGGCTTACAACTGTCATAGAATGTGTGTAATTTCTTGTTTATTGTGGATGGTTTCTAGACAGCCGAAGAAACATCATAAGCAGGAGAGATTCATTTTATACGTGAACAAACACGAGCTTAACAAGTTGCTGCTTGACAAATTTACTTTGGAGCAGCTCCATGACCTCTGCAAGACATACAAAAGAGAGATGAATCAGATGGATTACAGAGACAGAATAATCCTTGGCGAATCAAACCCCGAAATAATAAAGAAGCGATTTATTCCCTACATAGTCGGTTTCTTTGATCAATTAGAAATTATAGAATATGCCAAGAAATGCAACATAAGGACAGACTGATTACAAAATATAACAGAGTTTAATGCCCTTGCATGGTCTGGTTATTTTCAGTAGAGTTGACAGATTTTGTGCTATTGTAAATTCCCATGGTATCTGAATAAAGAAGATCTGTTGTAGACATTCGCGCTTGAGCCAGTATCAGTTGTTGCTTGATATTGCCGGTATAGTTTTGCTCTGACTGACATGTCCACTCTCCCTTTCCAAAGACAAGGTTTGAAAACGTTACAAGGTCATAATTTTTTTCATAGGAATATGGAATTATACCTAGAACCTTTGCCTTGACAAGAAGTGTTGAATTAAAGTCTGCATTGGTTTGATTGTTCAAAACCCAGTCAACAAATGTCTTCATTGAATTCAGGTCAGTAAAATCCATCGAGCCCTGCAGTGTACCTTGAGAAAGTGGCGGTACTGATTTTCCGGCAATTTCAAGTAAGCCATAGTCACCTGAGCTGCCAGTCAGATTGGCGGTGATACTGTCTATAGATACAGGTACAAGAGACGGATTGCAAACATTAAGAGAAATACCCATCCCAGAGGTCTCAACCTGACCTACTCCTCCTCCGGCAAACTCCAGACTTTTTACCGAATAAGATAGTTCTACAAACAATATTGTTGCTGCAATTGCCAGCACTATGGCAGACAGTATCAGAGATTTCTTCAAGACCATAGTGAGTCACTTTCATATCCATAAATTCCTTGACAAAAATTCAGAAAAATACAAGGAAAAATTCCAGAGTGGCCACAAATGGCACTTTCATTTTCCGTCCTGTTTATTAATCAACATAGCCATCCTGAACACATTGCAAAATAAACAGAAATTTAGCGTATCATTATCTAAAGAAGTGCTTGAGAACCTAAAGGCTACTTCAAAAAGAGAAGGCATCTCCGTTAACAGTTTGATAAATCAAGTACTGGAAAGATATTCAGACTGGAACCTTCACAATACTGAATTCATTCCAATAAGAAAGGCATTACTTGTTAAATTATTTGACAAGTTCACACATGAAGAGATTGATTTTATAGCAACAAGCATGGTGCTGACCAGAAACAAGGACACGGTATTACGATTTACAAGCCAGCCAGTTTGACGCGGTAAATACACTAAAGACGTTTGACGGATGGTTACGGCTCACAGGTTTTCCATATTCTTACAAGGTTGAAAATTCAGTGCACAGATTCATAGTGTTGCACGATCTTGGAAGCAAATGGTCATTATACATGGCAAAGATTGTATCCGGTACGTTGAATCAGTTTGGCGCCGTTCCCAAATACGAACACACTGACAAGATACTTTCGATTACAGCGGACCTTTCCGAACTAAGAGATATAAAAAAGCGCACAGACAAACAGATAGAAATTCTAAGTTCTGCAATAAAAAAACTCTAAGCTAGTAAACAGCAATTTTTTACGGGGCTATCGGTCTTGGAATAGAACTCGATAGTTTTCCAATCAGCCGCTGTGCTATCTGATTGTCTATCTTACCCTCGCTGATTGTTGAGAGTGGCAAGAATGTAGAGGCGTAATCCAGAATTGAGATTATTGTTTCTGCATCCTGCTCATCTATGCGAAAGGCTGTTTGCGATGGTTTAGAATCTGTCTTTCTGAGCAGAAATTGCTTGAGGCCACCATAAGAATATTCGATGCCGTGTTCCTCATAGGAGTGCTGCAGGAATTTTCCAACTACGTCTGTTTCATCGCCTTCAACTTCGTATTTGCATTCAAATCCATAGTCAGCACATGCAAATTTTGCCATGTATTGCATAATGTCCCTGATCTCTTAAGAAGTAGCTTGATCGAAAATCACAAATCTTGATGCAATGCACATGCATGAAAGAAAACTTGAATTGCAGGTCAAAACCCGCTCTGTGCATGGATATACTCAAGTCATCTCAAAACTATGGTTTTTCGAGAGAAAATGAGTGGATTGCAGTTTTGCCGCTTGACTGAGGATCGAAATTATCCATTTTAAAGAGTTTTTTAGGGTTTTGAGATGAGTTCACTGTTTGTAACACATGCCGCATCCCATACGGAAGATGACATGCCATGAAACTCGGATATGGTATTTTGATAGCTGGCGTGTGCATGATAATCGTTGGCCATTTTGTTTCACAGTGGATTATAAACAACATACCAACAATCAACCCATCTCATTTGTCCACTATGGCAGATGCCCAGTATAACATGTTGGATTGGAGTAACCAATTGATCACAATAAGCCAATGGGGACTGGTTGTTCTTGTAATAGGCGGATTTGTGACCATACTTGACAGAATGAAAAAACCAAAGAGCAAGATTTAGTTTCAATCACAAATTGAGTATACCTATACTGATAAGATACTGGATTCCCCGAATAAACTCAGAATCTGATATCTTTCCGTCTGCCCAGTATCCCGCATTTGTTTTTACCCATGATGGTATTTGTCCAGAAGCACTCGAGCTTGGCGTGTCAGACACTTGCAATATTTTCTGATCAATTAGATATTTCATTGCGCTTACAAACTCATTGTCACTGACTTGATTTACAGACCACCACTTGGCGATATTTTTTACCCATGATGGGATTTGAGATGGCAAGCTTGTCACGGTTTGTGTCTGGTTTGTGCCAGTTTGAGATTGGTTACTAGTAGAACTTTGAATAACACTTGGCAGACTTGTTATCTGGGAATTTGATTGTGATATTGGCAGACCACTTGTGCCATAAATTGATTGAATCTCTTTTATGTCAAGTGGTGTGATATCAAAATGTGTCACGCCATAAGTAAAGATGGTTGTAATCATGATTGATGGCATGTCCTGATAGCCTTGAATTATTTGCGCCAACTCTGCATTAGATACAATATAGTGTCCCAAGCCAAGTGAGTGCCCCAGCTCATGTCGTATTGTCATGCTAAGTTGAGGATCTGTTGCAAGATATCCAGTAAAGTATGGCGTTGATTGGTATGTATAGTATAACGTACCGTTTTGCCAAAATGTCACATACCGTTCATGTACGTCAACTCCCAAGTAGTAGATTGTAACGCATACCTTGGGAAAGTCTTTGTATACCGTAACACCTGCTTCAGTGAATTGTTCGTTTGGGTCATCCGGAGAGGGCTTGAAATTTACAGTGATATCGCATTTGGTTGCATCATAAGAGCTTGTTTCTGAAAACGGTATCTCAATTAGGTTTAGGTTCCATACGCCATTTCTTGCATTTCCTCCGTTGAGTTTTGTTTGCCAGTCAAGTACCGCATCTTGTACAGCAGAGAGCATCTTCTGGCCCAGGCCTGGAAATTTAGGATCAGAGGGCTCCAGGGCACATATGGTAGGTGCATAGAGCCACTTGAAAAGCGGCGGCTGGAATCCATCTGCAAACGACTGCGGTATCGATCCTGCAGATAACGCTAGCACCACACCAACAATGGTAATTTTATAAAATAACTCCATGACTTGTATCTTTGGGAATCTAGTAGATTATTTTAAACAGAGTAAATGCAAAGCTCAATTTTGTCGTCAAAATTGTTCCTAAATACTTAAAATCAAGCTATAACCTACACATTACATGTCTGCAAAAACGATCGGAATAATAGTCGCCGGTTTTGTCGCGGGAGTCATTGGCATATCAGTTGCCATGTTAGGCGGATCAGGATGGGAAACACCTGGCTCATATACAGGTGTAAGTGATGCCTCACACACTGCCAACAGTTCATCAAACTGCTATGCGTTTCAGAATGGATGTAATGTAAATAGTTACGGCAGCTCAAATACTACATCTAACGACAACGGGGCATATCTGAGTGGCAGTTATACTGGACCATAGATTCTACGCTTCCATTATTTTTTAATTCAATGGCTTAGATCGTTGATCTCGATCACATGATTTGCCGTATTACATTTTCAGTGTTTTTCCAAATAAACTAGGGTTATCTGTTCAGTGATTTTTTCAGTTTTGAATGTCTCATAACCCAGCTTTTGATAAAGAGCCATGTTCTTTTCGCTTTTATCTCCTGTAAACAGTTCAAACCTTTTGCATGCCCGAAACCAACTTTCTATCTCATTCATCAGCTTTGTCCCAATACCCTGATTTTGAAAATCTGGGTGAACAAGGAGGCGTCCAATATGACATGTTTCTCCTTGCGCAAATGCCCTTACAGAACCTATTATCTTTTCATCAAACGTGGCTTTAAGAAATATCTGGCGTTCAAAATCATCTTGTATATTTTTCAAAGTCTGGGTCATTGGAGGAATGTCATAGTCATGATAAAGCTCGGCCTCACTTTTGTATGCCAATTTTTGAAGCAAAAGTATCTCTTCTGCATCAGAAACTGTCGCTTTTTGTATTATCATTGCCTCAGTTGAAGCAAGGAGGTGGAACGTCGAGAACGTGAGGCCACCAATCTGAGGAGTCGATGAAAGCAAGGTGTAATCTCCAAAATGATATCAGTCGAGTTTGCAGTAGAACCACCAAACATATCAAATAATAATTTAGATAGTCAGATTGCTGTAAGATCAAAAAATATGTCTCCATGCCTATTTAGAAATGATAAACATGGAGGTAGCGATATAATTTTGTTAGCCGATTAAGTTGGGCTAGAGTCTGTAATCGCTCGGAGGTAAGCTCTGACACTTGTTTTTTTGGGTAAACGTAATTGGTCTTAAAGGTTCAAATCAAATTATCACAGCTACAAATCAATTATAGTTTAGTACTTTTTTTTGGGTTTGATGCATTTTTTTTCTTGTCCAAGTGTCTAATTCCAAAACCTGCAAAAAATAGCAGCCAGCCAAAAATTGTTACAGTTCCCAAAGTGCCTTTTATAGACTGAAAACCTGCTGAATTATTCATAGTTGCAGAAATTATCCAGTTCAGGACCTGTATTAAAAGACCAGCAGCCATGATGATCGTGCCACGTTGCATACAGTCATAGATTTCACACGGATCTTAAACCTTCTGCAGTAAATCTTTCAATCTGTAAAATGCTTGAAAGAAAAGTGGTTCTAAGATCGTTCATGGTCTCAAATCATGTCAAGAAATTACATAGCTGCGAGTGCCGTTCAGAACTTGGCATAGTAATGCATAACACTTTTGAAATCTGATTTGCTCCATGTTTCATGAGTGAAAGAGCAAGGCGAATTGAAGAACTAAGAATGAAAACAGGTAGGAGTAAGCGCTGCCTTGATTGTAAAAAACACAGGTGCATTATTGCTTCTTGCCAATGCGATTGTCACAAGTAGGAAACTGATTAAAAATGGCAGATTTTGTGCTTCAAATTAATGATCGGTTTATCTACTAGATACCATAACTTTTGCTCGCGAAACCTTGAAAAAATCCTTCAACAAATATCGTACGCTTTTAGCATTATTGATTATTTTTGGAATTCTGATAGTTTCCGACCCAGTTTCTGTACAAAAAGTTCTTGCAAATTCCGGCATTACCGCCACAACTGACAAACCATCATACATCTTTGGCGATACAATCATAGTTTCTGGTGCTGTTAAAACTGTTGTACAAGGAGATACAATAACTGTCAGCATTTTAGACCCCTACAGTAATTTAATTCAGACAGCACAGGTTAGCGTTGCTCAAGATGGCTCCTACGCAGGTAACATAGAGATAACTGGTTCTGCATGGAAATTAACTGGTGTTTATACGGTACTAGTTCAATATGGTTCTGAAGCTCAAACCCAAACAACTTTTTCATTTACGGCAACAACTGCTCCTGTCAATGATGCATTCCAAGTTAGAATGCCAAACAGTCAACAAACATTTAACGTGCCATACACTATTAGTGGAGGCGCAGTGACGAACATGTCTGCCAGCCCCTCAGATCTTTCTCTGACCATATCCATGATAGCCGATAATTATGGAGCCATTACACTTTCACTGCCAAGATCATTACTTGATGCCAAGACAAGTAATGGCACTGATGGCCCGTTTGCCATCTTAGTTGATGGTGTAGAAATTAAACTGCAAAAGGAACAAGTAACGCCAAGTGATAGAACTTTGACAATACAATTCTTACAAGGAGTCAAAGATATCCAAATTATTGGCACCAATATGGCATCTCAAAATAACTCTACCATCAATACGCCAAGTGTAAATTTGACTGCAAGTCAACAACCATCTGTGCAAGTTACTAACATGTCAAAAATTATTCCAACGGTACCTGAATTTCCTAATGCGACAACCCCGTTCATAATTGCATTAATCGCTATGGTTGTACTTGCAAGAACCATGTTTAGACAAATAACTAGGACGCAATTCTAAAGATTTTACAACAACAGGTTTTCTGTCTTGAAATGTAAGTCAATCACTTTGTGGACAAAAAGTAAAAATGGAAATCCTTTCAGACTGCACGGATTGACGTATGTTCTTTACCTCTTAGTTTTGCTTCTTAAACGAATAGATTGCATCATTGATCATTTGCCCATATTCAGATATGCACAAGGAACAGGGCAGTTTTCCATCTTTATTGATTTCTGGTCTTGCATGTGCCATTTTTAGGCGATTCAATATATTCTGGCTATCTGCGGAAGTTCTAGGATCCTTGTTAGGTATAGTTGGATCACGTATATTATTTTGAATCCATTCAAAGCTAATCCTGTTTGCCTGACATTTTTTACATTTCTTAAATTCTACCATTTGATTGTGCCAGTATTCGTCTAACCTAAACCTTTACAACAACTAGCATATTCCCACGCTCAAAGTGTGAGATTCTAGTTTTATCGACAGAGTGAAACCAGTCCCGGATTGCAAGTAATCAAGACAAGCGGTGCCTAAATAATGGAGGATATCAAGGCAATGTTGAATTGGACAAAATACCTTCAAGGGACAAAATAAGAATAGGTACAAGCGTCTCAATAATACAGAAGCAAGATCAAAGAACTGGAAATTTGACGGCAGGGATAGTGAAGCGAATTCTTACTTCGAGCAATTTTCATCCCCATGGCATTAAAGTAGAATTAGAGAATGGCAAGATAGGCAGAGTGCAGAAAATACCTTAGAATAATATTTTTTTAAAAATTATTCTCTTTTGCATTGTAATGGTTTTGTTTTCTTTTTAGAATAAAATTTATTCTTTTTTATTTATTGAAATAGTAACAATTCCATTTCATATGAGGAATTGAATCCATGCTAGGTCGTATACAATGTAGGATGTGTTGTTCTGGCATATGTTGTATTATAGGTAAATGCACTGTAACAATTGCAACTCCTATTCCAACTATTACTACAATTATTGGTATTATGATAACTAATTTTTTCATAATATCATTACGTCAGTATTGATGTTAAACTATTCCAACAAATCACACTTACGTCATAACGCTAGTCATACGCTTATTTCCGATCTTTTTTCTTTTTGTTATTGACTATTTTGTGACATTTAACGTGTATTATCCTTAGATTTGCATTGTTGTAGTTGGAAGAATTTCCATCGTTGTAATGAATATCATATTCTTCATCATCAATTATATGTCGTTTACAACCATTACACAAGAAATTCTGATTTCGTGCAACGTGTATTTTGGTAGGACGTGTGAGTCTTTTTCGTGTTTTATTATTACCAGAAAAGATAGACAAATCACGCAATCACATATTTTGTAATTATTAAGATCTTTCCAACAAATCACACGTCATAATTTTCTAAAACATAGCCCAAAAAAAGATCAAACTGTATGACTAGACACTTTTCATGGTTTGGCTTATAGCTTGATAAACGAATGGCCTTGACACCCTGTCTACCATACCCCAGAATAGAGAAAAATTCTTGTAAAAAGAAACCGCGGACTCGAAAATCTTCATCGTCGTATTTAGTGAATCTCTGTAGTACCTCGTTTGGAACGAGTATAAGCTAGCAAGTTCGTCAAGATATACATTCCAAATATCTGCATATTGTTCGAAGAAATTGTTAGTTTGTTTTGTACTTGTGACCCTTACATCTTCTTTTACCTGTATCTCGCTCATGTAATCTATAACTTGTCTGCAATATAAAAATGAATTACTGATTGCCGATAGTCATCGTATTGATTCTATTACTGCCCAAAAAAAGGTCAAATGGTAGGCTCCTGTCTTTACCCCCTAATCACATTGGATCGAACAAATTTGAACTTCATAGTTCAAGGGTTGTATTGAAAAATCATCAAAGTCTGTAAATGTTTCATAAGGATTTCATTTTGCGCCTGTTATGAAACGTTTGATAAAACTCAAGTTTTACGACAGACAGCATATTTCCACGCCTAAACTGGAGGTTTACTATTTTTATTCTTTATCTACAAACTCGTCGGCTGTCGGAGGTTCTGGACTCAAGCCCTTTCTCTTTCTAAGGTCTCCCACTATGGTTCCCAAAATTGAGTTTGGAACTGGGGTCCATGCCTTAAAGTGCGTGTTCCACATTGCCTTGCCTGCAGTCTGTCCACGCATTACCTCTGACAAGTCAAATGTCTCAGATGCTGGAATCTCTCCAGTTATAATATTTACAACTCCTTTTTGCTCCATGTTTAGCACCTTGCCACGCTTTCCTGATATTACACCAGCTACGTTGCCAATGAGTTCTTGTGGTATCCTGACTTCAATTCCAAGTGTTGGTTCAAGCAACACAGGCTGGGCAAGAAGCATGGCACCCATGCATGCACGTCTTGATGCAGGTCCTAGTTGTGACAGACCCCTGTGTGCAGGATCCTCGTGGGGTACAAAATGATGGAATGTAAACTTGCAACCCCTTACCTGTTCTCGTGTTAAAGGGCCTTCCTTCATGGTATCATCAAAACCTGAAAGTATGGAATCAGTTGATTCCTGAACAAACTGTACACCCTTTGTGCCGTCAACCATAACATTTCCTCTGGTATCAAATCTCATTACACGTTTTGCGTCATCCTTATCCCATCCTGCTGCTTTTAGAATTTCTGCAACCTCTTTCTTGTCTTTGTATTCGTTTAGTGTGCCGTTTCGTATCATCTCAGCAACTTTTTCGTCAAGAGGCTCAACTTTCAAGAATATCTTGTTGTGTCTGTTAGGCGATTTTGCCATGATTGGCCCAGCAGAACCACGGATTGTCTCCCTGTAATTTATCAACGGTTGTGAAGTAACGATATCGACTTTGGCATCTGCAATCAATGCAGTTGCAATCTCAAGGTGAAGCACACCCATTCCAGCAATAACAGTTTCACCGCTTTCCTCATTAATTTTAACTTGCAAGTTGGGGTCTTCGATAGTTATCCTGTTTAATGCCTCTACAAGTTTTGGCAAGTCTTTTGGATGTTTTGGCTCAACTGCTATCTGCACCACAGGTTCTGACACATATTGAATTCCTTCAAATGTATGAATGCCTGGTATTGATGATATGGTCTGGCCTGCTCTTGCATGCTCCAGTCCCAAAAGCGCCGGAATGTTTCCTGCCGCAAGTTCTCCCACCATCTCCCTTTGGTTTCCCATGAAAAAGTTGACAGATTGTATTCTTCCTTCGCGTTTAGTATCAATGATATGAATCCTGTCACCGTCTTTTATCTTTCCAGAAAATAGTCTTCCAATTGCCACAGGTCCTGCAGCAGGGTCAACTGTCATGTTTACAATCATCATCACAGTAGGTCCGTTATCATCACAGCTCAGTAGTGCCTTTCCGATATCAGAGTCCAAGTCCCCCTTCCAGATTTTAGGTATTCTGTACTTTTGTGCATCAGCAGGATTTGGATGATGTTTTACTACCATTCCAAGAACAGCATCATACAGCGGAGCTTTTTCTGCAAGATCCTTTACATTTCCGCCCTCTGAATATGCAGCATAAATGTCCTTAAACGATATTCCCTTTGCCTTCATTACATCTGCATTGAATCCCCACTTGTCCTTTGCAGAGCCAAATGAGACGCTGCCGTCCTGAATGCTTACCTTCCACTTGTCCTTGTATTCAGGTTCTGCATAGATATCGATTAGCCTGTTAAAGTTGGTGATAATTTCACTTAGCCATTCTTGCATCTTGTCAGGAGCCAGTCTTAGCTCCTTTATGAGACGGTCAATCTTGTTGATATAAAGAACAGGCCTTACCCTTTCTTCTAGTGCCTGTCGGGTTACAGTCTCAGTCTGTGTCATGATGCCTTCTACGGAATCAGATACTACAACTGCACCGTCAATTGCCCTAAGGCTTCTGGTCACACGTCCTGTAAAGTCAATGTGGCCTGGGGTGTCAATCATGTTAATGACATATTCCTGGTTATCTTTTTCATAGAGCAAAGTAACATTTGCCTGCACGATTGTCATCTGTCTGTCTTGCTCTAGCTTCATTGAATCAAGTGCAAGAGCTTGGCCTGCCACAGATGGACTGATGATACCGCTTGATGCTAAAAGACTATCACTCATGGTGGTCTTGCCGTGATCTACGTGAGCTATGACACCAAAGTTTCTGATATGTCGTTTATCTCCAATAATTTTAAGAATCTGTTCAGTTGCCTTGAATTTCATGTTTTAGCTAAATCCTTTTCTAGCCTCTATTAAGCGTTTACAGGAATTATACAATAAATCAATGGATCATGGAAGAACTGGCATTTTGCAATTTATTTTCTTCAACAAAGAATGGAATTTGCTTTTTTTCTTTGCAGTATGTTACGTCATCAATTCGGAAACAAACATGAAAAACAAAATCTGTTCTGGTGGATTTTTTGTATTAGATTGTCCCTTTGCCACCAGTCATTGATTTCTGAGATTTTAAGATCTTTTCACTGTACATGTGTTTTACTTCAAACAAGAATGATCCCGGTTCTTTCAGAAAACAGTCCCGCGTGAGAATCGCTCTATTTTTCATATGGATATCAGTTCTATTTCGCCTCTTTTTCAAGTGCGTTAACAGTAGAATGACTTTGATATTTATAATAGAGCAAAAAATCCTACTTATGGAAATAACCGTAGGTCATACACCTGATTCTGATGACGCTTTCATGTTTTATGCGATGCTGACTGGCAAGGTCACATCTCCCCATTTTACGGTCAAACAGGTAGTCGAAGACATTGAGACACTCAACAAACGTGCCCTAAACCACGAACTTGATGTCACGGCAGTTTCTGCACATGCTTGCGCCTACACCAAAAATTATACAATACTAAGAAGTGGAGGAAGTTTTGGCAAGGGTTACGGTCCAATAGTAATTGCAAAACAAGGCCTTTCTGTTGACCAACTGCGACGCTCAAGGATAGCAATTCCCGGAAAGATGACTTCGGCATTTCTCTTGTTACAGCTGATGATTGGAAAATTCGATTACGTCGAGATGAAGTTTAGCGATATACCAGATGCGGTTTCAAAAGGAGAGGTCGATGCAGGACTTGTAATACATGAGACCCAGATAACGTATGAACAAAACAAACTAACAAAAATACTTGATACCGGAGACTGGTGGCGCAACAGCACAGGCGGACTTCCAGTTCCACTAGGGGTAAACGTAATGAGTGATAAGTTTGGCCCCGATATGATAAAAAAGTTTGATGAGTTTTTCAAAGAATCAATTGTCCACGGAATGGCCCACATTGGAGATGCACTTGATTATGCAATGCAGTACAGCCGAGGACAGCCAAAGGACCTTATTGAAAAATTTGTGCGCATGTACGTAAATGATGTCACTATTGAGATGGGCATACTGGGAGAACATGCAATTAAAAGCCTGTTTCAGATGGGAATAGAAAAAGGATTTGTCCCAGAATTTGAGCTAAAATTTGCATGAAATAAAAACCAAAATTGACAACCAACCATTAATTAGGAGACTGGACCAAAGTGGAATGATGGACAAGCGGATCCTTATTCTTGGTGTTGCCATGCTGGCAACAGGCGGATTATCATGGTATTACTTTAACAATACCATGCCGATGGCCACTTCTGGAATGACAGAAGATCAAACTAGTGCTTTTTACCAAGATTTGGCATGGAACACAGGTCTGCAAAACATTTCCGGAATGGTTGCAGGTATTGGATTTCTCATAACACTTATCAGCTTTGGCCTGAGGCGCAGAAATAAGGGCGGAGTTGCAAAGCCTGTTACGCAAAAACCTGCCGAGGTCTAGAATCTTTTCAATATATTAAAAACAGTATCTCTTTGTGCAGCATCTCTTCCAATCTCCTTTATCGTGTTTGCAAGCTCCAAGATAGAAGAGTTTGTTCCCCTGCCTGCTGCACGGTATATCTCCTCTGAGAAGGCAGTGCCAACCATATCATTTCCACCATATGTCAGAGCAACTTGAGCCAGTTTCTTTCCTAGTGCAACCCAGTAAACTGAAATGTTGTTAATTTGTTGTGCCAGCACAAGTCTGGAAACTGCAATTATTCTAAGATCATATGTCGACGGGCTTTCTGCCTTTACCAGACCTGTTTTTTCAAGTTCGGTGTTTTCCAAGCTGAACTTGAGAGGAATCAGAGTTATGAAGCCCTTGGTTCTTTTTTGAACCTCACGCAATTTTATCAAATGATCTATAACGTGTTCTGGTTTTTCGATGTGACCAAAAAGCATGGTTGCGTTGCTCTTTATTCCAAGGTTATGTGCCTGCTCAATGGTATCAAGCCATTCTTGTCCGGAACACTTGCCTCGTACTATCTTGTTTCGTATGTCTGGATGAAATAGTTCTGCGCCGCCTCCAGGCATTGTATCAAGACCGGCTGCCTTGAGTCGCAAAAGTACCTCCTTTACAGAATTTTTTGTCAGTTTTGATAAAAAGAATACCTCGGCAGCTGTCAAGGCCTTTATGTTCATTTCAGGGTGACTCTTTTTTATTATCCTGAACATTTCCTCGTAATATTCTAAAGGTAATTCCGGATGAAATCCCCCAACTATGTGGACTTCGGTTGCTCCCATCTCTTTTGCTTTTCCCACCCTAGCTTCGATGTCTTTCGGGGTTAACGTGTAAGCATCTTTTTCATTTCCCTTTCTATAAAACGCGCACATTTGGCAACTTGCAGCGCATACGTTTGTGTAATTAAGATAATAAGATGCGGCAAATGTTACTGTATTTCCAGATATCTTTTGCCTTACCAAGTCTGCTGCTGCACCCAGCATGTAGAGATTATCATACGACATCAACTCAAGACCATCATCATACGAGAGTTCCTCGCCTGAAATTGCCTTTTCAAGTGCCTTTGATTCTCTTACCAGTTTCTCTAACACGTCTTTTGTTGATTTTAATATCAATATAAAATGATATACCTGTTATCTGAACAGAGCTTTTTTGGTTATTTCCTTTGAACATTTGTCATTTCTGCTGCAATAATCCTGGCAGTCCTGGGCAACATGAGGTGTATCATATCCAAACCCACACTTGTCACAAAAATAATATTTTTTTCCCTTTCGATATTGTTCCTGAACCATGAAAAGAGAATAGAGGATTCCAGAATTTAGTACTTTGGAAGTAAGCTGCAAACTCAATGATATTATATATCAAAAGTCTACTTTGCAATAGAGCCTCATGAAATTGCACCATATCGGAGTTGTCGTACCCAACATACAAGATTCGCTTGGAGAACTCAAGAAATACATGAGTTTTCAGAGCATTAGTTTGCCTACACCGGTAGGAAGTCGAAAGGTAAACGTTTGTTTTTTAAAGATAGGTGAGCCTTTTTTGGAATTAATAGAGCCATCATCTCCAGATTCGTCCATAACAGAATTTGCTTCAAGCGGGGGAGGAATACATCACCTGTGTTTTGAGGTAGACAACATACAAGAAAAATTAGACGAGATGGCAAGCAAAGGCGCAACCATACTGGTAGAGCCTACAAAGGGCTTTGACGAAAGGCAAATTGCGTTTGTTGACCTGAACATGAAAAAGACCAGGTGTGGCCTAGTAGAGTTTCTTGAGACCAAGAACTAGATTCTATTTTTAAC
>JBOGQT010000063.1:0-8258 GCA_050749105.1 Nitrosotalea sp.
CGAAAGACCGTAAACCACGTAGGAATAGGAATTTCATAAGGATTCTTTTACCTCTGGCCGTCAATCCTTTTTCGTTGCTAATTCTATACGCTTCAGTTCATTTCTTTCTGCCAACTCATTAGCTATGAAAATCAACGAATTAATTTTCGTGAGCTCGATGTTTCTAGCAGTATGTGGATGTTCGCCTTCGATCAATGCTACAGTCTGATACTTTTCCTTCAATATTCCACCTCCAAGTATTGAATGCCATGTTCATTCATTTCAATTTTCTTGTTTAACTAACCTAAATCTTTACGGCCAGCGTCAGATTTCTACGTGTAATTTGGGGGGATACTATTTTTACTGCGGCTCTATAAAAATAGAACACCCACATTTCACTCACAAAAACCCGACGCTCGTCGTAAAGGTTATGGTTTAGAACCGATCAAATATTTCGTTGAGTCAAAAAATAACAATCTTTACCGGATCTGGTGCAAGTTACGGGTGCGGCCTAGTTACACCTTACAACCCACCACTAGGTAAAGATCTCTATTCAAGATTAGAAGTTTATGCACCACAAATAATGTCACAAGTTTCTGCAATAGTTGGAAGAAATAACATAGACAATTTTGAAATGAAGATGTACGAGATTATGCAGAGTAATCGAGTAAATGCAGCTGTATTGAACTCTATGATTGCAGCCTATTTTTCACAATTTTCTCCAAACATGTTTGGTAATTCATACGTTGAATTATTTAGAATTTTGAAGATGAAAAATGACAACTTCGTATATTCTACTCTGAATTATGATTGCCTTGCTGAGCTAGCTGCCTCTAGCTTGGGAATACAAGTAAATTACAATCCAAACACACAATCAGGACAATTGGATGTTTTAAAATTACATGGATCGTGCAATTTCTTACTTGGTGGAATGACTGGTCCTCTAGGTGGACTTTCAATGCCAATTGGTGGAGCAATGATTGATGGACCAATAGAAGTAGTTCAACCAGCACAAGTCCATACTATCATACAGAATAGGCCAGCTGGTCCGTGTATGTGTTTTTACATGAAGGATAAACCAACCCCTGTCGGAGCTTCAACTATCAAAGCTATTCAACAAAGATGGGAGAAGAGAATACTCGAATCAGATAAGATCATAATAATAGGTGTCAATGTAAACAAGGAAGATCGTCATGTCTGGGATCCCATCTCGAAAACGAAGGCAAAGATTGGATTTGTGGGAAGTAGTACAGCATATTCTAATCTAAAATCTCTAAACACCAATTTAGATACAACTCACATTGCAATGGATTTTGGTTCTTCTGTTACATCAATAACACAATTCATTTGATTCTATGAAATCATTATTCCTTGATGGCTATGGCCTTTCGATCAAGGTACAAAACTCAAGACTAGTATTCTCACAAGGCATTGATCTTTTTTCAAATAAAAGAGAAACTCTAGAGTTACCAGCAAGTGCATGTCCTTTCGATAAAGTCGTAATCCAAGGAAAGGGATACGTATCAACTGAAGCACTGGAAAGGCTAGCAGAATCTAACATCAATGTCGTAATGCTTGACAAGCGCGGCAAGCTATACAGCTATTTTCACAAGATTGGAGGCCATCAACCATTAATCAGACAGAAGCAATATGATGCCTTTAGAGATCCCAAGAAACTGGAATTTCTTCGCAAGTGGTTGATATCGCAAAAGATTGAATCACAGATACAACTATTCAAGGAATTTGTAACAGAGCCAAGCGATTCTATAGTGAATTTAACAAGGCATGGCAGGTTTCCAATAACCAAAGGTCTGGGATGAACTATTCTCTCAAGGCCGATCCCGAGGCCAAGGCGAGGATCAGAAAGGCGATCGTTGCAATGGAGAGAGCCTATTCCCAGTTAGATTCTGCACATGAACTGCGAGAGATAATGAAGATAGAAGGCGATGTTGCAAAATGGTACTATCCAACTTTCTCCTTGTTGTTTAATTCTGAGTTGAGATTCAGTTCAAGAAATAACACTAGGACATTTAGGCCAAAAGACGCTTCAGATGTCATCAATACTCTTCTCAACTATGGCTTTGGAATACTGTATGCAGAGGTGGCAAAGCAGCTCAATGCTCTAGGCCTTGACTGCTATGTAGGATTCTATCACAGAAACCATGAATCTCATCTTGCATTGGTCTATGACATGATAGAGCCTTTCAGGCATTTGATAGATAGGAGTGTCTTTGAGATTCAAGATCAGATACGAAATAAGGATTACGTTTACTCACGAGAGGGAATTGTTGTCTTGGCTGAAGAATTAAAACAAAAATACATCGAGCTGCTCTCTACCATATTTGATAGGAAACGAGATTACAAGGCAAGATGCGGTATTAGAAGAAAGGATGGTTATCAGAGAATGGAAGAGATTACTATAATGAAGATGAAATGTATAGAATTAAGAAACTACATAGAATAACTGAATAATTAATATCAACGTGTACGAGTTTGAACAGTTTGTCCACGAGAATTTAACCATTCGATCAACTGATGTAGTTTTTTTGTATCTTGATTCAATTTCTCAACTATTTCGGCAGTCTCCTCTATTCTTTTAGTTCCAAGAATATATGATATCATTCTATCAATTAGGAGATCTATGAGATCTGTATGAAACTTTAATTCCGACGTAGGTCGATCTGATGCTGATTTAGATTCTTGTCTTAGTGAATGAATGAGATCTCCTATTGGAGAATATTCTTCAATTATTTTATCATGCAAAAGAGGTACTGAAAAATTAAAAGTAATCAAACTCGGTGTCATTAGAGTAGATTCTTTAGATTTTAGCTTAGTTGTAATTAGAAGTTTCTTGAACTTTTCAGATTCAATGGCTGGAGGTATAACTATAGCGCGATCTGAGCTTATCAATAGATTCGTTTTTGGATTATTAAGTACTGAAGATAATACCATTGTGAAAAGTTTCCTTGACTCTGGTAGGCACTTTTGTTGAATTAAATCAGATTTTTTGTAAGTATCTGATATGCCTCGAATAGTTATTTGCTGTGGATTTGTTAATTTTTGAACTTGTGATAATATGGATAGATCCAATTCGTTTAATGATTCTGTTTTCATTTTTTCTTCAAGTTTTTCTTGATTTGTTTTGAACGCCTCCCTGCCTTTTTCAGTCAACTCTAATTTCCCAATTTTTGGGATAATGCCAATTTCACTCAAAAGGCCATACGAATTTTCGAGTTTGTTTAATTTTTCCTTTAAATCTTTGATTGTCTGACTAACATCGGATTCACTTGTACCAAGCTCATCTGCTATTTCTTTATTTTTTCTATTTAGTAGCCAAGACTTCAAAATTTTGATTTGTCGCTCGGTAAACACTGTATCCATTAGGTACTTAACTCACTTAAGTTAACTTTATTAAAGTTACTATTCGGTTTCTTAAATATTTTTAGCTTTATCTTCTTTTATGAGCTGTTCAAGGCCCATGGTATACACTTTGCTTGTGATAATCGTAAGAAGAACTTCTTTCACTTGTTCATCATGATGATCACTAGAAAACACTCCCCAATGTTCATGCACCGTAATTAAATGCGAAATACATTTCATTACAAAGATTTCTCGCGAACTTCCGTCCACGCCATAACTTTGATCATAGACACCGGCCAAGTTTATTATCATAGATGATACTAGAGGCTCAAAATGATCAACGATATCTTTGAAGTCGTATTTTTCTATTAGTTTATCATAGTAATCTACTGGCGGTTTGCTCATTTTGAAAACCTCTCTGTTAAGAGTAGTATTGCAGTTACAGGAATTAAAAGAACAAGGAATATTGGCAGATTTGGTATGAGTGAAGGAAAGTCAATGAACAGAACCTGTGGAAATTATAGTAATATTGTGTTAATCAGAATATTCCAAACTCTTGTTGGATCTTTGATATCTCTGAAGTAAAATTCTTCATATCGATTTTCCGATTTACAATACTGGAAAAAATGACACCTGATCTAAAACCTGAAAATTGATCCCATAATAAACAAAATTTTTTTATTGTTCTTTCAGGGATTTTTTCAAGGATAAACCCAATCATAAGCATTGATTTCATAGTTTCGTTTATCAATTCAATTCCATCCATTTTCTTCTCTTTAATTGATTTTGAGCCTCGTATCTTCGGATACATGTTATCCATAATTTCATCTGTTGATTCAGTCAAATCTTGATGGAATTTGTCAAAAGATTGACCTAGAATGGCAGTCGTAAACATCGGTTCAGGTTTATTCATTTTTCTTACCCAAGTTAGTGATGCCAACATACCTATTTTATTGCAAAAAACTTCCAAAGCATTAATTTCATGTATTCTCGTAGGGCGTTGTTGCATGTAAGTTATGATATCGACAGATAAAATATTAAAAAATGTCCCGTTTGTGAGTATGTTTCTAATAATTTTAATTTCATCGTTTGTAATGTCATGACCTTTAGATTCTAGATATACTGCAATATCTTCTACCAGTCTGTCAGGATTGTGAACAAATTTGTTGTCTTTCTTTATCAGGTAGCCTGAAGCGACTAATTTGTTGAGGTTAGGATAGATTTTACTAGTATTTGGAGTACTTTTGGTATTTTGTAGGCGTTGAGCAAGCCTATATCCTGAATCTGGTATTAAAAATGCTAAAAGAAACAATTCTGATGAGAGTCCTGATTCTATCAAGTACTAACTATTGGAATAATCAGTATTTTAGATATTATGGTACCATTTTGATCATCTGGGCATATATCCAGTACTTGCTATGGTTCGATACTGATTGATATTCTATTTAGTATCTTAGTATGTGTGGAGAAATGCGGAAATTAAAAAAGACATCTACAGAGCACTATGAACAATTAGAAAATGATGTAAAAGAATTGCAGGCGCAACCTGATAACATAGAAATAAAAAAACTTGAAATTGAAAAACTAAAACTAGAAACATCTTTAAAGAAATGGGAAGTATGGGCCAACGTTACAGGTACGATGAAAAATGCATCAAAATGGTTTGGCATTATTTTTGGAGCACATTAGTTAACTCGTATTTTAGACTTGATTTTTACGAGGAGTCAGATTTTCACGAATAACTTGATCAGGTTTCTGAGCGTAAACTATGTCTAATACTATTCTTTTTCCTTTTAGAGTTAGATTCAGTCCCTTTTGGTTGTAACTCTGCCAGAACTTGTTGTAAATCAGATAGATCACTTTCAATAATTTCAATTAGGCCATTACCAAGTTCCTTTCCGGAATCTGATTGCATTTTGTTGACACGTTCTTTCATTATATTGAGAAGTTTGTGTCTGTTCTCGATCAAGATTTTGAGATGTTGTATTGCTTTTTGAACAGTCATAACATTAGATACTGATCAATGCCAAAATACTTTACGAGAAACGTCATATTTCTAGGCACAATTCAGGGGCATTCTATTTTTACTGCGGCTCTATAGTTGCAGGAGGCTTGCTGGATACGACATAGCTTACCCATGCCACATCTTCAACCTCGTTTGTTATTCTGTTGCTTATCTTCTCAAGTATCTCAGGTGGTAGTCTTGTCCAGTCTGCAGTCATGGCATCAATAGAATCCACTATGCGTACAAGGACAACATGGCCATACTTGCGCTCATCACCCACAACACCTACTGCCCTGTCATCGCCTACTGCTGCAAATGCCTGCCAGACCTTGTCATACCAGCCTGCAGCCAAAAGCTCATCTTCCACTATTCTGCTTGCCTGCTTGGATATCTGCAGCTTTTCCGGCGTTACATCACCTATTATCCTGACAGCAAGGCCTGGACCTGGAAATGGATGACGATACAGAAGCTTGTCAGAAACGCCAAGAATTTTCCCGACCTTTCTTACCTCGTCTTTGTACAGAAATCTTAACGGCTCTAGCACCTGCAAGTTAAGCCAAGAAGGCAATCCGCCAACATTGTGGTGAGTCTTGATTACAGCTGCAGGTCCCTTTGAGACCCCGCTTTCAATCACATCAGGATACAGCGTCCCTTGGGCCAGCCACTTGAAGGGACCATTTTTCTCTGCAAATTCGGTAAATACCTTGACAAATTCTTCGCCCACAATCTTTCGCTTTTGTTCAGGATCAGCCACTCCCTTGAGGCTTGAAAGAAATCTCTCCTTTGCGTTGATTGCAGTAAAGTTCATCCCAAAATTATTCTTGAACATCTCTTCAACCTCTTTTTCCTCGTTTAATCGTAAAAGTCCATTGTCCACAAAGACACACTTGAGCCTAGCTCCTATTGCCTTTTGAATCAAAAGTGCAGCTACTGTAGAATCAACCCCCCCGCTTATTCCACACAGTACATTTCCGTCAATCTTTGATATCTGAGATATCGTATCATCAACAAAGTTTTCAAGTGTCCAGTCCTGCTTTGCCTTGCATATGTTTAGTACAAAGTTTTTGAGAACTTGGACGCCGTTTTCCGTGTGGACAACTTCTGGGTGAAACTGTATACCATAGATCAATTTCTGCCTGTTTGCAATTGCTGCAGCAAAGGAATTCTCGGTATGCCCTATCACCTCGAACCCGTCTGGCAAGCTCTCTGCAGCATCACCGTGAGACATCCATGCCCTAGTTGACGGGCCCATTCCTGACAAAAGATCTGAACCGTTGTCTATCTTCAAGGTGGAGGAACCATACTCCTTGTTTGCCCGCTTTACCTTGCCTCCAAAATTATTTACAATCAACTGGTGGCCATAGCAGATTCCAAGCACCGGAAGTCCGATCTCAAATATTTCGGATGATGGCTGGGGCGAGTCCTTGCTGTATACGCTTGCAGGTCCACCGCTAAAGATAATTCCCTTGGGGTTGAGCTTTTTTAGTTCCTCAAGCGAGATATCAAACGGTACAAGCTCTGAATATACTGAAAATTCCCTTATTCTTCTACAAATTAGGTGACTGTACTGTGAACCAAAGTCTAGAACGATTATCTTGTCCATAGGCGTGTTGTCAAGTTATCGGGGGAGGTATATCATAATTTTGATGTTTTTGGTTGATTTGGATATATTGTTTATTTATAGTAGAAAACTATAATATTATAGTAAATTACTATAAATAGAGATGAATGAAGCGGCGTATCGGATATTGGACATACTTGCAAGAAACCTAGGAAAGCCTCTGTCGATAAACGAACTCACAGGCAAGATGGAGGAGACCTATGGGGGAGCATATTACGCCAACACGAATGAAAAGATCCACGACCTGGCCAAAGAAGGAATAATCATACTGTCAAAAGCTGGTAGGTCTTCATTGACATCCATTAACTTTAACAATTATCTTATGATCGATTTGCTTTCTGAGATGGAGCTCAGAAGAAAACAAGACTTTCTCAGGGCAAGACAGGAGATGCAGATGTTGGTAATGGAGATTTATGCTTATTTTCATAGTTTTCTTTTGATAAAATCTATCTCCATGATGAATCCTGAAAGAAATGCAAAATTAAACAAAGCGGAGCTCTTGATTCATTTAAGAAAAACAGAGAGGAAAAAGATGCAAGAAGCAAAGATTGGGATTCATACGATAATAGATACTCTCCAAAGAATACATAACATAAGGATAGATTACATGATACTGGAAGACAAGATGTTTCTTAATCTTCTCAAATCAGATGAGGCTAATCCTGTCAGGGAAATGCTGTCAAACAAGATAGTCATCTTGAATCCACAGGATTTCTGGATGGAGATCAAAAAGGCAGAAGGAGAAGGAATCAAGATAATTGCAGGAGGAAATGAGATACATCCTGCAAAAACAACTGAGGAAGACCTAGTTTTTAATCTTGCAAGATTTGGCTACACGGAATTTGGGCCACAAATAAAACAGGGAACATCTATCTGCATAGAATACATCATTAGTACAATAATGCTTCAAAATGACGCAAGGAGGATGAATGCTATTTCAGTGATACTTGCAAAGAACTCTGGCAAGACCAATTATGACCTACTTTTCTTTCTGGCACGCAAGTATGATTTTGGAGGAAAGATTCTTGGAATACTGAGAGCTTTGAGAAACCTAATGGCACACGGGATGGCAGAGATTGATAATCCAATAAAGCTACTTGAGGCAATGAAGATAGAGGAGATCAAGTCTGACCCAAAGAGAATGAAGGAGATGTTGAGGCTATACAATGTCTGCTGAACTAAGGCTCCACAGGGATTAATGACCACATAGTCCTAATTTTAGTTCCAAATACTCATAACGCTTAACTTCCTGATGTTGCTCCCTGTAGTATTTGCCAGTAGTCAATGTATTCG
>JBOGQT010000064.1:0-11614 GCA_050749105.1 Nitrosotalea sp.
AAAAGAAAATTTGACTTTTAGTTCTAGTATTTTGGCATAAATCTTAGTCCAGTCTTTGCAGATACTGCAATTATTGATATGATTGCAATTGCAAGTACTAGAGCTGCGATCGGGCCAAATTCTGGAACTATCTGTGTACCGATGATCTCTATATCTTGATCTCCTTGCAAGAATAGTATTGTAAGTGTCCTATAATCTCCATTTGCCGATTCACTTTGCGGTTTGACCTCCGCGCCATCTATCAAGATTATGAATGTATCATCCTGACCTGAGCTGGTTTTTGCATCAATTAAGGCTCTTGGTATCTGAAGTGTGATGGATCCGTCGCTTGTAGAATTGATGGAAACAACGAGAGATATGCTCTGAGGATCAATTGTTATGTTATTCAAACTTCCGCTTGCTATGGTATAGTTGACACCAAAAGTCTGTTGACTGTTTGGATCCTTTACTTGAAAGATATTGCTTATGGGTATAACTGAACTTTGAAAAGTAAATGTAGTCTGTGAAGTTACATTGGGAAGACCATATTGGACTTTTACTGTATAGATTCCATTTGATACCCATAGCGGTCCAGAAGCTAGAAATGATTTTGTAAATTTCCCGTCTGAAGATACGTCAATTTGAGCTATTTGGATCAAATTGGTGTTAGAGTCTAATATTTGTACGGTGAGTGGTGTTCCTGGTACAACTGCCTGTACTTGACCAGAAATTACTATGGTGTCTCCTACTGTATAGGAACTCTTATCAGTACTAACTGTGATTGCGGGAGCAGTAGGTGTCACAGGAGCAATGGGAGTAGTACTTGGAGTTTGAGCAAATGCATATGATGAAAACACGGATAATGCGAAACAAGAGATTACGAATAACACTCCTAAACGCATACTCGATTTGTCTTTATGTCGTATATTTCCTTTGCTATAGTTGGTTCTGTGGTTCTCTTCGGTTGTTGTATAAAACATCATACCGAGATCAACTTACTTCCATCCACTCCAAGGATTATCGGCTGCAAGTTATCCGAGTTCCCCTTCATTGATTCATCTGGAAGTCCTCGAGGATGGCAAAACCTACTCCACCCCTTGTGAGCAATGTTCATGGATGCAACTACGTCTCTATCCATGGACTTGCCACAATTATTGCACAATAATTTACGACGTTGTAGCTTGTCCTCTTGGATTCTATCTCCGCATATTGGACAGAGCTTGCTTGTGCGTCTAGGATCTACGAACTGTACTGGTTACCTTCCCATGCAGATTTGTATACAATTTGTCTTTGCAGTTCGTAGAATGACCATGAGTTTAACTTGCGTCTGTATTTCTTCCCTTGACCGTTACCTTTCCTGTACAGTTTTCTGATTCCTTTGAGGTCTTCAAATACAATTATAGATTTTGATTTTTTTGCTCTCTGTACAATATCCTTTGATATCTTGTGTAGGTATTGCTGGATTCTTCTTGACTGCCTATTCCTTCTCTGCGTAAAGAATTTGTTCTTGATTCTTATGTCGTTTCTTCTAAATGATGCTCTTACGATTGGGAATTTTCTTTGATTGATAGTAATTTGCCAGTCTTGTACATGATTGAACCTGTAGGCGTTGATATTGTTACATTTCTTAGGTTTCTATCTATCCCGATTACGTTTTGAGGAATTATTTCTTGTATTTCTTTTCTTACTGAGATTGATAATGAATCTGGGGTAATTGTAAATGACCTTGGTTTGATACCATCTTCTGCTAGCTTTTTTATGACATGGTCATTTAGTATAATATTGACGTAGTTTCTGTTTCTTATTGGAATTGATAACATCATTTGATTTATCTTGAATCCGTAACATGACACTAGAAATGGTTTTCTTACAAACGGCGATCTTACCCTCTTTCCTTTCTTGATGTCTTTTTTCATCTGTGAGAGTCTTCCACACGCCTGTGACATGGCTGTTAGCTTGTACTTTGACTAGATCTGATATATGTCAAGTTCATGGTAAAACATGGACGAGAATCTCTTCAGTGTTGATACGTTGTTCTCAAGTCCAATCCTGATGCAGTGGTTTACTATTTCCTTGAAGTGTACATCATTGATACCAGCTCAGGATTTGGATGACAAGGTTGTTTGATGGATTTTATGGCATATAATTACCAAAGCAGGGTTTATCTGCAAGAAAAAGACGTGGTTATACTGTTATCATCTTAAAAGATCAAAAGTACGGGGAACAACCGGAGTTAACAGTGTCCTATAGTTTAGTAAAAAAATGAAAAAGTAGTGTTCTAGTATTTTGGCATAAATCTTAGTCCAGTCTTTGCAGATACTGCAATTATTGATATGATTGCAATTGCAAGTACTAGAGCTGCGATCGGGCCAAATTCTGGAACTACCTGTGTACCGATGATCTCTATTTGTGCTGCTCCTATTCCAAATGGTATTGTTAACGTTCTAGTATTCGCACTTGGTGTATCTGTGAAACTGTCTTGTTCTTCGCCATCTACTAAGACAAAGAAGCTACCATCATTGGAACCAGATTTTGCATCTAACACTGATCTTGGTATGTCAAGAGTTATCTGACCACTATTGGTTGCTTGTAAATTCACAGTGAGAGTTTTAGATGACATGCTCAGAGTTGCTCCCGTAGCTGTTCCTCCACTGATACTGTAATCAATACAGTACATTTCGTTATTTATCGTAGCTGCGAGTTGATCTGATTGGCAACTTGATGCTCCTCCACCGCCAATGCTAAATTGCGTTTGTGCTGTACGCATACCTTGTTGTACTCCATATTGGGCATAGATGGTATATGTTCCACCGCTTGTCCAAAGTGGACTTGATGTGTTGATTGTTGTTTGGAAATTTCCACTGCCGTCTATAGTCAACTGATCAACATCTACTATGTTGCCCAATGAATCTGAAACTCGTAATGTGACTGGAAGTCCAGATATTATATTCTGAACATGTCCCGTGACATCTATTACGGACTGTCGATCATATGTTGTCTTGTCTGTTGACACACTAAGTGGTAATGTAACCGGTATCACAATTGGTTGAACTGTTGTTACATTGCTACCTGCCATCAAACTTGCAGTGTAATTTGACTTTGGAGCACAATCTGGTGGGCAGAATCCAAATGCAGGACCGACACCTACAATGGCTGCCGTTGCAAGAATAGCGATCAACGCGTATTCTTTATGAGTACTCATTTGCCTGCGATTAAGTAGAATGGGTATTTATGTATATTCAAAAAATGAAAAAGTAGAGTGTTCTAGTATTTTGGCATAAATCTTAGTCCAGTCTTTGCAGATACTGCAATTATTGATATGATTGCAATTGCAAGTACTAGAGCTGCGATCGGGCCAAATTCTGGAACTGATGTTGTTGTTGGTGGTTGTCCAGTAATCTGGAATTGAACCTCGTTAGTTCTTGCTTGTTCGTCGCCCTGTTGTACATACAAGGTGTACTGACCGTTTTCTGCCATGAGTGAACTAGCTGTGTTTATCTTGGTAGCAAAGTCCCCGCTGTTGTCTAGCGCTAACTGAGACGCAAATACGACATTTCCTGATGGACTAGTTACCTTCATCGCCACATCCTGGCCAGGATATGGATGTAACACATGACCACTCACCATGATGACTGAATTGTGATCATACGTCGAGTTGTCTGTTGATACCGTGAGCGGTATTATATTCTCTGGCTGTTGGATTGCCGAAAGACTTGACGTATTGCCTTCCATGATTGCCGCAGTGTAATCGGCTTTTGGTGCACATGTTGGTGGGCAGAATCCAAATGCAGGACCGACACCTACAATGGCTGCCGTTGCAAGAATAGCGATCAACGCGTATTCTTTATGAGTACTCATCTTGCCTGCGATTAAGTAGAATGGGTATTTATGTATATTTAAAAAATGAAAAAGTAGAGTGTTCTACCTACCAAAGTTCTGTCTGTGTAGTCACAGAATATGTTTTGTTAGTACCACGATCTGCTTGGTTAATGATACTATGTTGCCAACGGGATTTCTTATTGTAATGGAAACTATCTTCTGGATTAGAGTCTCTATGGTATAGACATGGGTGATCTTTTTCCATCATCATAGAACGTCTCGTACATTGTCACGTAGTTTGAAGTTGAACTTGACGTGGACTTGGTATTATTAATCTCTCAAGGGGTAAAGCAAAAACAGATGGATACGCCAATTAAGACTACAAATAAAGTGATGACTTTAAAATGAATATACACCAAGTCAGCGGTAATTTTTCACTATTTAAAGTTCAGAAAAATTGTTAACAAAACGTGGTTAACTTGAAACCGCTAGATTAGATATATATTAACCTCTCGATGGAAACAACGTAGTTTGTGGATTAATTATCTGTTTACAGCTAATGTTCAAAGGAGATTTTGACATGTTAAGTAAAAAAGAGAAAATATTGATTCCAGATCATATCTATGTTCCAAAGCATGAGATAATGACCAAAGAAGAAGCTGAAAAAGTGTTAGAAAAATATCATACCAAGCCTACAGAAATGCCGTTGATATATGTAAGTGATCCCGCAATCCGAAGTTTGGGAGTAAAACCAGGTGACATGATAAAGATAGCAAGAAAAAGCCATACGGCTGGTGAAAGCATCTACTATAGGTATGTGGTGGAAGAATAATGACAAACATTTCACACAAACGATGGCCAATAGTTCAAGATATTCTAAAAAGAGAAGGAATAGCAAGGCAACATTTGAATTCTTATGATGAGTTTCTTGAAAGAGGACTTCAAAGTATCATTGATGAAGTTGGGCAGATAGAAATAGAAAGTGCAGAATATCCATACAAAATTCAACTTGGAAAAGTAAAGCTTCAACAACCTCGCATGATGGAACTGGATGGTTCAATAACTCATATTGCACCAATGGAAGCTCGATTAAGAAATGTCACCTATGCTTCTCCTATAATGCTTGAAGCAAGCGTGGTGGAAGATGGAAAAATTCTAGAATCAAGATATGTTCACATTGGTGACATGCCAGTGATGGTTAGATCTAATGCTTGCATTTTGCATAACCTCTCTGAACAAAAACTTGTAGAATATGGCGAGGATCCAAATGATCCAGGTGGTTACTTTATCATTAATGGTTCTGAACGTGTAATTGTTGGACTGGAAGATCTTTCTTACAACAAAATTATAGTTGACAAAGAAACTGTTGGAGGTAATACCGTTTTCAAAGCTAAGGTATATTCATCCATTGTTGGTTATAGGGCAAAACTTGAACTTGTGATGAAAAACGATGGCCTAATAGTAGCAAAGATTCCGGGCTCACCTGTTGATATTCCTGTAGTGACTTTAATGCGTGCATTGGGGCTTGAATCTGATCGAGAAATTGCAGCAGCAGTATCTCTAGTTGATGAGATCCAAGATGAATTGGAGGCATCATTTGAAAAATCAGGTGATGTACCAACCGCCAAGGATGCAATAGTGTATATCAGCAAGAGAATCGCGCCAGGTATGTTAGAAGAATTTCAGATAAAAAGAGCAGAGACTTTGCTTGATTGGGGTCTTTTACCACATCTTGGAAAACATCCTGATAACAGAAAGGAAAAATCATTATTTCTTGGTGAGGCTACTTGCAAGTTAATCGAATTAAAACTAGGATGGATTACTCCTGATGATAAAGACCATTATGGAAACAAAGTCATAAAATTCGCAGGTCAGATGCTTGCTGATCTTTTCAGAACTGCTTTTAGAAATCTGGTTCGAGACATGAAATACCAGCTGGAGAGATCAGGACAAAAAAGAGGAATAAACGCAGTAGCTGCAGCAGTTAGACCTGGAATAGTTACGGACAAATTAAACAATGCAATTGCAACGGGAAACTGGGGACGAGGCCGTGTTGGTGTTACACAACTTTTGGACAGAACAAACTATCTGTCAACAATAAGTCATCTTAGAAGAATCCAATCACCACTCAGTAGGAGCCAACCTAACTTTGAGGCAAGAGACCTTCATGCCACTCACTTTGGAAGAATATGTCCAAGCGAAACTCCTGAGGGATCTAATTGTGGCTTGGTAAAGAATCTGGCCTTGTCTGCCATAATATCAGTAAACGTAGCATCTGAAGATATAATTGAGAAACTCTATGACTTGGGCTCTACTTATGTTTCTGATGCAAAAGATGATCTGAAAAAAGAAGGAACAAGAGTTTTTGTAGATGGTAGACTGATTGGTTATTACAGAGACGGTCAGAAACTTGTTGATTCACTAAGAGATCTGCGAAGGAACTTTAAGATTCATCCACACGTTGGAATCTTCTTGTATCAGTCAAGTTTTGAGGGTTCAACCAAGAGACTCTATGTAAACTGCAATGCAGGCAGAGTTCTGAGACCATTAATTGTAATTAAAGACAATAAATTATTGTTAACACAAGAACTCATAGACAAAGTCAGCAAAAAATTCCTGTCATGGACTGACCTTTTGCACATGGGAGTAATTGAGCTAGTTGATGCAAACGAAGAAGAAAACTGTTACATTGCAATAGATGAAACAGATATGAAAAAACACACTCACATGGAAATATTTCCATCTGCAATACTTGGTGCTGGAGCATCAATCATTCCATATCCGGAACACAATCAGTCTCCAAGAAATACATACGAGTCAGCTATGGCAAAACAAAGCCTTGGCTTTTCAACACCATTGATGAATGCAAGTACGTATGTTAGGCAACATCTCATGCTTTATCCACAAACTCCAATTGTTACAACAAAAGCAATGGGTCTTTTGGGACTAGAGGACAGACCAGCGGGACAAAATTGTGTTGTTGCAGTACTACCGTTTGATGGTTATAATATTGAGGATGCAATAGTGTTAAGCAAATCATCTGTTGATAGAGGATTGGGTAGAACCTTCTTCTATAGAATCTATGAGGCTGAAGCCAAACAATATCCTGGAGGAATGAGAGATAATTTCGAAATTCCGACCACAGACGCAAACATTAGAGGATTCCGCGGAGATAAGGCATATAGATTATTGGAAGAAGATGGAGTCATTGCAACAGAGTCTACAGTACAGGGAGGAGACATACTGATTGGAAAGACTAGTCCTCCTAGATTCATGGAAGAGTATAGAGAGTTTGAGGTGAAAGGACCTTACCGAAGAGATACATCAATAGGTGTACGACCATCAGAAAATGGAGTTGTCGATACTGTTGTCATGACACAGTCGCATGACGGTGGAAGAATGTACAAAATTAGAGTAAGAGACGTGAGAATTCCTGAGATTGGAGATAAATTTGCATCACGACATGGACAGAAAGGAGTCATTGGACTGCTTGTAAATCATGAAGATTTGCCTTATACAGCTGATGGTGTTGTACCAGATGTTATGATCAACCCACACGCTTTTCCATCAAGAATGACTGTGGGAATGTTCTTAGAATCTGTAACAGGAAAGGCAGCCGCTCTTAGAGGATCAAAGATGGATGGATCTGCATTTGTTGGCGAAAAATTAGAAGACGTCAAAGGAGTTTTAGAATCTGCGGGATTCAAATATTCAGGTAAGGAAGTCATGTATGACGGTAGGACCGGAAAGGCATTTCATGTTGATGTTTTCGTTGGCGTTGTATACTATCAAAAACTTCATCACATGGTTGCAGACAAGATACATGCAAGAGCAAGAGGCCAGGTACAGATGCTCACAAAACAACCTACCGAAGGTCGTGCAAGAGGTGGTGGTCTAAGATTTGGTGAAATGGAAAGAGACTGTCTCATTGCATATGGAGCATCAATGATGTTAAAGGATAGATTACTTGAAGAATCTGACAAGGCTGAAATCTATATCTGTGAGAGATGTGGGTTGGTCTCATATTATGATATTAAACAAAGACGATTTGTCTGTAGGGTATGTGGAGACAAAGCAAAGGTCACATCAATCTCAGTTGCTTATGCCTTCAAACTCTTGTTACAGGAAATGATGAGTCTTGACGTTGCCCCGCGACTTTTGATAAAGGAGAGAGTGTAATGGCAGTTGAAACAATAAAAGTAATAGACGGAATCAAGTTTTCTGTCTGGTCTCCGACTGAAATAAGAAAATATTCTGTTGCTGAGATTACAGCTCCTGAAACCTATGACGAAGATGGAATGTCTGTTCAAGGTGGCTTGATGGATGGTAGACTAGGTACGCTTGAACCAGGTCAGAAATGTCTTACATGTGGAAATACCGCAGCCAGATGTCCTGGACATTTTGGTCATATTGAACTTGCAGAACCTGTCTTGCACATTGCATTCATTGATAATATCTACAAGCTTTTGCTGACCACATGTAGATCATGTGCCAGACTAAAGATACCCCAAGAAGAACTTGAGGAATATCACAAAGTAATGCAAAAAGAAGCTGCATACAGTGTAGTCTCAATCAAACACATTCCTGACGTAATAATTGAAAGGGCAAAGAAAGAGAAGACATGTCCTCATTGCGGAAAATCACAATACGAGATGATATTTACCAAGCCTACTATTTTCATTGAACGAACAGAACTTGGAGAAAATAGATTACTTCCAATCACCATTCGTGAAAGATTTTCTCACATGATAGATGATGATCTAAAACTACTTGGATACGACCCGACAACCGCTAGACCAGAATGGTTTGTATTGCAAGTCCTTCCGGTGCCACCTGTCACAGTACGACCCTCGATAATTTTAGAGACTGGAATTAGATCTGAAGATGATTTAACACACAAACTTGTTGATATCATAAGAGTAAATCAAAGATTAAAAGAAAGCAAGGAAGCCGGTACTCCACCTCTCATCGTACAAGATCTTGTAGACTTGCTGCAATACCATGTCACGACATATTTTGATAACGAAGTTTCTGGAATTCCACAGGCTCATCACAGATCTGGCAGACCACTTAAGACACTAACACAAAGACTGAAAGGAAAGGAAGGAAGATTCAGGGGCTCGCTTTCTGGCAAAAGAGTAGACTTTTCAAGCAGAACAGTAATTTCTCCAGACCCAAGCCTTGAGATCTCTGAAGTTGGAGTTCCAGAATCTGTAGCAACAAAACTCACAATTCCAGAGGTTGTAACTGAATGGAACATTGAGAGACTAAAGAAACTTGTCATCAACGGACCTAGCAAATTTCCTGGTGCCAATTACATTGTAAGGCCAGATGGTGTAAAGATTAGATTGGACTTTGTTGAAGACAGGGAAACAATTGCCAATAACATAGAGATAGGATATCTCGTTGAAAGACACCTGTCTGATGGAGACATTGTGATGTTTAACAGACAACCATCACTGCATCAAATGTCCATAATGGGGCATTATGTAAGGGTCTTACCAAATAAAACTTTTAGATTACATCCTTCAGTATGTCCACCATACAACGCAGACTTTGATGGTGATGAAATGAATCTTCATGTGCCACAAAGCGAGGAAGCAAGAGCTGAAGCAATACTGCTAATGCGAGTACAAGATCAAATCATATCGCCTAGATATGGTGGTCCAATAATAGGTGCCTTGCGTGATTTTATTACTGGAGCATATTTGCTGACAAAAGATGGCATGACTCTTACCCCACAAGAGTTTGCAAATCTTGCAATGCTAGCTGGATACCAAGGAACATTTCCAGAACCGCAGGTTAAAGGAAAGGGAGGTCCTATGTATACCGGAAAACAACTGTTCTCACTATTCTTACCAAAAGACTTCAACTATGTAATTACATCCAAGTGGTCAAAAGGAACCAAGGGACCAGCAAAAGATGTTGTAATTAAAAATGGTCAACTTGTAAGTGGAGTAATCGACAAAGCATCCATAGGTGCAGAAGAACCAGATAGTGTTCTGCACAGAATAGCTAAGGACTATGACTTTGAGGAAGCAAAGAAATTTCTAAATTCCGTATTAATAATGCTAAAGCAGTTCATTACGGCATATGGATTCAGCTATGGATATGCTGATTTAGAACTCTCACCGAAGACAAAGGAATCGATACTGACTGACATTCAAGAGTCTTATGATAAAGTATATGACTTCATTTCACAGGCAAAGAAGGGAACCTTGCAACTTAGTAGGGGACTTTCAGCAGAGGAGGCACTTGAAGCTTACATTGTAAATGAATTATCAAAGGCAAGAGACAGGGCAGGCAGTATGGCAGACAAGTCATTTGACGAAACAAATGCGGGAAGAATTATGGCAACAACAGGAGCAAGAGGTTCTTCACTAAACATAGGTCAGATGGCAGGTGCACTAGGACAACAATCAATCAGAGGCAGAAGAATTCACAAGGGTTACAGCAACAGGGCACTACCACATTTCAAAGAAAACGAGACAAATCCTGATTCTAGGGGATTTGTAAAATCAAACTATAGGGAAGGATTATCGACGCTGGAATTTTTCTTTCATGCAATGGGTGGAAGAGAAGGTCTTGTAGACACTGCAGTAAGAACTCAGCAAAGTGGATACATGCAAAGGAGATTGATAAACGCACTAGAACACCTAAAACTAGAATATGATCACACAGTAAGAGATCCTCATGGCCATATCATCCAGTTCTTGTATGGTGAAGATGGGATTGATGTCTCAAAAAGTGATCACGGTGAGGCATTTAGAATTTTAAGATTGATTGAATCTGAAAGTATCATTGACTCTGGAAAGAAATCAACCAAGGAAGATGTTACAGAACTTACAAAGAAATATACAAAAACATTCAATCCACGCTTGACCAAAACTGTTCATGACGCCTTGGCTGACTCAAAACTTAGCAAAGAAGGTGTAGAAAAAGTATTGAAGAAAGCACTTGAACTTTATGACAAAGCCAAAGTTGAACCAGGACAGGCAGTAGGTGTTGTGACGGCTCAATCCATAGGAGAGCCTGGCACACAGATGACACTTAGAACTTTCCACTTTGCAGGTATCAGAGAGAGAAACGTTACCTTGGGGCTTCCAAGACTTATTGAGCTTGTGGATGCACGAAAAAAGCCTGTCACCCCAACAATGGACATCTACTTGGAGGAGCATCACAAAAAATCAAAAGAAAAAGCAATCAAGGTAGCGCGAGAAATTTTACATACTAAGATAAGCGCATTGATAACAAGTACTGAAACTGACTATTCAACAAAAATAAAACTGAATCTCAATCAAGACCGACTAAAAGAGCGGGCTTGTGCGATTGAGGATGTAGTTATGGCATTGCAATCATCAAAGAAGAAATTTGAGATTGAACCTAGCGGACACTCGATTACACTTACTCTTCCTGAGGAATCTGACGCCCAGACAATACTTGGCCTGAGAAATAAGGTGTTATCAACAACAGTCAAGGGCGTAACTGATGTGGAACGTGTAACAATTGTACAGCAGGGTGAAGAATGGGTTATCCAAACATCGGGCTCTAACATTGCTAAGGTGATGGAAGTTGATGGCATAGACAAGAAAAATATCAGAACAAATAATGTCTCTGAGATCGCAAATACGCTTGGCATAGAAGCTGCCCGTAATGCATTGATAAATGAACTGAGCTCAACCCTTGAAGATCAAGGTCTTGAAGTTGACGTTAGATATATCATGTTGGTGTCAGACTTGATGTGCTCCAAAGGATATCTGCAGCAAATCGGAAGACATGGAATCGCGGGTACCAAGACCAGTGTTCTAGCAAGAGC
>JBOGQT010000065.1:0-4109 GCA_050749105.1 Nitrosotalea sp.
CCATGGTCACGTACAGTAGAGACCCATCCCATGACAGTTACTTCTTTTCCCTCAAGAGACGGATTGATCTCATTAGAATAGATAGTTCTTCTCCAGATTCCAAGTTCTGTATCTATCATTTGTTTCATCAAATGTGTTCTTGTTAGTGTTAATTTGTGTATCGTAGTATGACGGAAATACATTCAAACACTTCTGCGAACATCGTTTTGAATTAATTTTTCAGCTAATTGATACGGCTTACCATATCACAATTTAATTAAATATACAAATTTTCACAGAATTTCATATTAATGATACAATTTCTTTTAGAAAGAAGGCTGATTTACCAAAAAGTTATAATCTATGGTAATATTTACCATATATGGAGAATATTTACTTGTTTGTGTTCAAAATAAAACACATTAGTTTGGAGGGAAGAGAAAACGGCAACATGTGAGTATAACGGTAAATCAATTAGACATAACATAGATCTGTGGGCCCACACACTAGTACATCTGATAAGATCGAGATCACTAGTCTACGCATTTGCATTATCCGCACTGGGAGTATATCTTATTGTAACTGGAGGAAAAATAGTAGATTTTACAATACCAATACGATTGATTGTGGCTTCCTATTTTTTGGCTCTTGCAACATATCTTTACAATGACATAACCGATTATCAAACTGATGTAGTAAATAACCGAAATACAATCTACAGTTTAGAAAACACTAGGCAAAAAATTACCAAATATTACACGATAGTATTTTTTCTAGTTTCCACTCTACTTGCGTTTTCTATTAATTTACCCACCGGAATTGCATCACTTGTGTTTTCTAGCTTAGCTATTTTGTACTCACATCCAAGAATTCATCTTAAAAATATGTTCGGAATTAAAACTGCAGTCACTGGTGCTGGTGCATTTATTGCGTCCATGATGGGATGTTTATCGTCTGGAGGATTTTCATATCTTGGATTAATGGCATCTTTGATTGCATTTTTCTTTTATTTCATACTCGGTCCTCTGGGAGACATAGATGATTTGAAAGGCGATAAAGAAGCTGGTAGACGCACATTTCCGATTGTACTCGGCATAAAAAAATCCTTTTTTGTTATGACTGCTGCAACGTTCGTCATTTCATCAATATTTTTAATTTCAAACGCTTTTCTTGGAATAAACATGATTGGTTTAGGATTAGGAGTTTTTGTTTCAATATTTATGTTGATAAAAATTTTTAGAATTTCAAAAAACTATTCAACCAAGTTGGAATTAAATAAATGCCGTCGTTCCATAAGATATTGTATCTTTGCCTGCCAAATCTCATTACTTCTTGGGTCTCTATCAGTTGTAATGATCTAATTTGCTAACATTTATTGCAATTGTTTAATTTGTGGCGGATTGACAACAGCTGATTCCCACATATTCTCAAACTCATTTTTCATCTGAGATGAAAAGCTTGCATCAGTTCCAAATATCGCCATCTTGAACGTATTTGGTTTATAATTATCTACGATTTCTACTCCTATTTGTTTTTGATCAACTATCAACATACAATATGGGGTTTTAGAATATCTACGTTCTATTTTAGACGGATAGAATGGATTAGAAACAACATTGATTAGTTCTTTGCTATTTTTATCGACGACTCTAATTTTATCTTTCTCAGATTTGAAATAGTTTTCAACCATACTGACGTCTGATATAATTTTTATTTGTATTCCCTTCTCTGCTTTTTTCAATATGGCGTTAATTATCAATTCGTTTTGAAATCTAGTTACCAAGATAATTTCTTGTTTTGCCAATTCAATCATTTCAGTAACTTTTCTTACCATGGAGTCAAATTCGGTAGTTGCTACAAAACTATGCAGCATGTCTGATGCAGGATCGTGGGCAAGATTCATTTCTGGATTTAATTTTGATACAAAAGTAGTAATCTCTTCAGATTTAAATTTAGAACTTTTTTTCAAAAGATCAATCATTTCCAATTCTTTTGAAATTTTCACGCTGTGTAAAAGTCCTAAGATGTGTTTATTGTATATTATATCTCCTAGTGCAGTATGCGTATATTTATTTTCATTTTTACTTAGCAACCCAAATTCCACCAATTGTTTGAGTCTTGTGTAGTATTGTTTTTTTGTCAATCCTATTTTTTGAGGAGTATCAAGTTCTGACGCTAATCCATTTTTTGCAGATAAGAAAATTGTCAAGGCGTCATCTTTGGAAACAATCGACAGAAGGTCGGTTAATCGGGTTACAAGTTTTGGAGTTTTTTCCACTTGTAATAATTTACTCAAGTTGGAATAATCACTAGCAACATCTTTTGGATACAAAGCCTCTTGTTTTACCATATGAGAGTTAAATAGATACTATTACTTATATATTACCTGTATAGTGATATTCCATTAGGAAATTCTCTGTTTTAAGTCACCATATATCAAGAAATGAGACCATGAAAGTGCCTGAAATACCATAAGTTCATAGTAAGATCCACACAAACACTCAATCGAGCATATTCAGCATAAAATTCAAATTAAAAACAGGATAGATGCAACATATGTCTTTAACAAACCGAGAAAAAACAGGAATCTTGATCTCCCAAGCAGTAACCCTCTATTCCATCCGAATGCAGGAAGATAAAATTCCCAAGCATCAATCAGTCATTGATTTCATACTAAAAAACATACCCGAGCAATACAAATCAGGATTAAATATGGAATTAGTAGATGATGTCATTGCATTTGTTTCAAGTGACAATTGGAACTTTCATAATGCCCCTAATAATATCAAAGATACAACATGACATCAATAGCTACGCTTGGTTCTCATTGTGCATTACAAGTGTTAAAAGGAGCAAAAGATGAGGGATTTAGAACTCTTTTAGTATGTGAAAAAAAGAGAGAAAGTCTATATCGTCGTTTTTTATTTATTGATGAGTTAATACTAGTGAATTCTTTCAATGAAGTGTTAGAACAACAGTGTATCTCAAAACTAAAAGAACGTGAAGCCATCATGATACCACATGGTACTCTAATTTCACAAATGACATCATCTGAAATAGAGTCAATCAAAGTACCAATTTTTGGAAATAAATGGATTCTGAGATGGGAGTCAGATAGAAAAATGAAAGAAAAATTAATGTTAGAGGCAAAATTACACATACCAAAATCCATTTCTAGTTCTGCTGAGATTAATAATTTGGCGATAGCTAAAAGACATGGAGCTGCAGGCGGCAAAGGTTATTTTTTGACTACAAGTGAAAAAGATTACAAAGGAAAAAGAGACAAACTAATATCTCAAGGATTAATCAGTGGAGACAGTGATTTGTATTTGCAAGAATATGCTTTTGGAGTTTCTGCATATCTCCAATATTTCTATTCTCCAATGGATAACAAATTAGAATTTTTTGGAGTAGATCGAAGATATGAATCTGACATAGATGGACTTGGAAGAATCCCAGCACAACAACAGACTGACATAGATAAAATCCCATCTTTTAATGTGATTGGAAACAGTCCTCTAGTTTTAAGAGAGTCGTTGCTAGATGAAGTATACTCCATGGGGGAGAGATTTGTTGATGCATCAAAAACACTAGTATCTCCAGGAATGAATGGTCCATTTTGTCTTGAAGGAGTTTATGACGAAAATGGCCAGTTTACAACCTTTGAATTTTCTGCCAGAATAGTTGCAGGTACAAATCTTTACGTTGAGGGTTCGCCGTATTCTGCATTCATTTATGATCAACCTATGAGTATGGGACGACGGATTGCACGAGAGATCAAGATAGCAAAAGAAAAAGATCAGTTATCAAAAGTGGTTACTTGATAATGTTCAACATGCGTAACGTATTGAATGCTTTGATAAAATCTCAATAAGTAACTAATCATCCCATGGTCAATGTTGCGTTATAGTATTTCACCACTATGCTATACGAGTTGTCATTATACACAATTGTGAATGATTTGTCTCGTGAAGCATGATTCAACATAAGTATGTCAGCAATACCACCTACATCATAATCGCTAAAGATGCCAGAATTTGGGCTAATTTCACACAATGTAATAGGGATAGATGGTCCACTTATTGATTTGGTACGCAAAAGTCCCTTATTATCAGCAAACAGTGTTTGAA
>JBOGQT010000066.1:0-22770 GCA_050749105.1 Nitrosotalea sp.
TCCACATGGCTGACGGTAGACCAAGAAAAGATTTTCTATAAAATCTACCTTTTATCTCATGTTTTCTGCTTTTCTTCATTTTGTTCTTCAATTACTGTACACAATGATTTTCTCATGCACATCAAGGTAATGACAGATTGAACTTTATCATTTTTCATGACTTTCCACTTGACGAGTCTTCGTAATGAATCAGAATCATCAGACTCTATTTTTACTATAATATCAAACTCTCCAATAGTTCTTTGAATATTTTTGACACCCTCAATATTTTTTAATTGTTCAACTATGTAGTTTTCCGCATCAGTTCTACATTTTATAATGAGATGAGCAGTAGCCATCTTATGAGCATGATTAATTTGTGATAATTTTTGCATGGTTTTTTAGTCTTATTTATCAATGTAAAAATTATCAATGGTTTTTACGGTCATCCCATATTCTTCTGGCTTAAATATAGATAACTAGTATGATCATATCTCAAAAAAAATTTTCATATAACGTATATTTTTACATGATCTATGTACCACAAGGACAAATTGTACTTCATATTACTCATTTCAATGACAAAAAGTATCAAATGTTCCGATGTGGGAGTTGATTGTGATTGGCGCGCTGCAGCAACAACAGAGGGAGAACTCATGGTAATGGTAGAAAACCATGCCAAGGCACATGGTTATTTTGAAGTGCCAGATGAGTTGTTACTAAAGGTAAAATCTGCCATAAGAGACGAGTCATAGACTCCTAAAATTATCATCAATTAAATTCACAAATTATACCAAACCCTATGTGGAACCAATAAGAATAGATGGCTCTTTTGGTGAGGGCGGTGGGCAAATAATTCGAAGTGCAATAACATTATCTGCAATAACTGGAAGATCTGTTGAAATAGAAAACATTCGCAAGAATCGAAAAGTTCCAGGTCTAAGGCCACAACACATGCTAGGAGTAAAAATTCTAGCAAAAATTTGTCAAGCTAAAGTTGAGGGTCTGCATGCCAATTCTACCAGTCTTAGATTCTTCCCATCAAATGGAATTGACATGGAACTCAGGGAGGATGTTGGTACTGCAGGGAGTATTCCTTTAATTTTGCAAGTTTTGATACCAGCAGTTTCACTTCTCAAAAAGAGACTAGGAATTTCCATTACGGGTGGTACTGATGTACCGTGGAGTCCTACTGCAGATTATACAAAATTTGTTCTTGGTAAGGCATTTTCTAGAATTGGGATTGATTTCTCGCTTGAGATCAAAAAACGTGGATATTATCCAAAGGGTGGTGGATTGATAGAGGCTGAAATTCTGCCGTATAAAACCATGAAATCTATATCATTTCTTGAACGCACAACAAAATCAGTAAAGATGTTCTGTTCTTATTGTAACATACCAGAGGATGTTGTCCAACAAGAAGTCAATAACGCAGAGAAAACTCTTGAAGAGAATGGTTTTGAAGTGGAATACTTGATCAAGGAAGAGAATTCTCTAGACAAGGGATGCTCAATTCTTGTATTTTCACACGATGATGCATCGATAATCGGTTCTGATATTATTTATCAAAAAAACATGCTAGGAATAGGAAAAGTAGTAGCAAGTAAATTCATAGAATCAAATCTAGGAGTAGATTCTTCTCTTTCTGATATGCTAGTTGTTCCACTCTCACTGATTCCTGAAACTTCGGTCTTTCGAGTAAATCAAATTACAAAACATTTAGAGACAAGTCTCTTTGTTGCATCAAAGATAACCAATTGCAAATATGGAATAGGAAAGATCGATAATGGTTTTGAAGTACGGATAGTTGGAAGCTCAGACGCCTGAGTGTAATAATGCAGCCATGAGAAGTATGGCAATTGAAAGTATGACAGTAATCCTTCCTAAAGTAATGATTTTTGAGCGAATTTTCTGTACAAGTTCTTCTGAGATTTGCTTTGATTCAATCTTCTTTTCTATTTCAGTCCTAATCAGTCTCACATGTACTGCAAATGTTATCAGTAAAATTATAACAAGAATGACTTTGATCACAAGAATTTGTCCATAAGTTGTAGAAAGTATCAATGACGGCTTGTTCAGTAGATTGGTAGAGTTATAGATCCCAGTCACAATAAGTATTATTAACGAGGGAATAGCTATCTTGTTGAATTTTCTGCCCACTCGAATCATAATTGATAATCTTCCCTCTAGCGAATCTGACATTGTCTTGAGAAGAGGAGCAAGAACTATTCCTATGAATATGGATCCACCAACCCATATTGAAGCAGCAACAAGATGCGCCCACATAATTAGCGCATCAGAAATTGGCATGTCTCTATACCATAATTAACTCATAATATCTATTCTCTTGATCAAACAAAGATCTATCTGAGAAGGTTTTTTAAATCAACAAAACCCGTTAGCTGTTAGATTGGTTAACAAAGGAAAGACAGTACTGATTGCAGCTTTTGTTGGTTTAGGTGGTCTCATGCTTTTCTTCTATCTGTATGCAAATTCGTATCAACCTCAACTAAACCAAATAACTGTAGGTATTCAAACTATCAAAGTACTCAATGTAGACAAGATCAACAACCGTGCAACTCTGGAGATCGACTATTCTCTGTACAATCCGACAACAGTAACTTCTACCATTTCAACAATTAATTATGAATTATATGCAAACGGACAAGATGTTGGTCAAGGTAGCTATAGTGTAGAGGACATACCGATGGAGGGAAGACCAGCGTTGTTCCCAGATAGTAACATGACAGTGCCAGTCAATTTCCAAATTATAGATTCAGCCAATATAGATAATGTGTATAATTCAATAACAAAAGGGGAACCAGTCAAGTATGAGGCAAAAGGCCAAGTCGAGATACAATCAACCCTTACCGAGATAAATAAAGACTTTGACGTGACACTTGGCTAGCCAATACCCCAGCTTACTTTCTTTTTAGAAGTAATTCTCACAAATGGCGCTTCGCCTTCCTTCCATGGCATCGCTCTTACCCAGGCAAAGTTTTTGTAAAATATGTCATATAGTCGCCTGAACTCGTTTCCCTTCTCAATGAAGGTTGCAGGACCTTGCGCTATCACTCCCTTATGTTTTCCAGGATTGTAAATGTCCACAGATATTGCAATTTTTTTATTCTTTTTTAGATTTGAATACTTTTTTGTGTCATAATCAGTTGCAAAATAAAAGTATCCATCTTCAAAATAGTATGTTACTGGGGCTATGTGCGGGATGTCATCTGAGCTTGTTGCAACTCTACATCCTTCATTTTCTTTTAGAAATTTGATCTCTTTTGGAGTAAATTTAATCATGTATTGTATCACACGCATTAAAATAAAAAGAAATGGGCCGGAAGAGATTTGAACTCTCGACCACCTCCGTGTCAGGGAGGTATCCTAACCAGACTAGACTACCGGCCCAATAAAATACGACCCTGTTGCACACGTTATTAACGTTTAAGAAAACAAGAGTAATATGCAATGTTCCAAATGAGTAGCGTATGAGTGGTGATTTTTCACCAGTAGAAAAAGATGGCTTTTACAAAGCAGTCTTTTCAAGACGAGATGTAAGGTCTCATTTTACTCCTGAGTTAATAGATGACAAAGTCTTGTCTAGGATACTCAATGCAGCCCATCATGCACCTTCAGTAGGCTTTTCACAGCCGTGGAATTTTATTTTGATCAAAGACAAGAAGACAAGAAATGAGGTGAAAGATTCTTTTGACAAAGAAAGGTCACGTTCCTCCAGTCTAATCGAAGATCCTAAAAGATCCAAATATCTTTCGTTAAGGCTTGAAGGAATCCTAGATTCTGCACTGAATCTTTGTGTCACTTATGATCCTTCAAAGTTTGGACCCTTTGTGATCGGAAGGTCTAGTATACCTGAAACTGGACTGTACAGTGTTTGTTGTGCCATACAAAACCTCTGGCTTGCGGCAAGAGCTGAAGGTATAGGAGTTGGCTGGGTCAGCATACTTTCAAATGATACTCTCAAAAAAATTCTTGATATACCTGAGCATGTAGTTCCTGTTGCATATCTGTGCCTTGGACATGTCACAAACTTTGCTGAAAAACCAGATTTAGAGTCTGCAGGTTGGCTTAACAGGCTTGCTTTGAAAGATGTCGTATACTATGAAAGATGGAATAATGCAAGTGATCCTAACTGGCAGCAAATTCAAAAAATGATAATTTCCAATCTAGATTACGCTTAAATTGTTACCAAGTTTGATTTTCTTTGGGCTCGTGGCGCAGAGTCTTTAATGACGCGAAACATGGATAGCGCGGTAGCCTCCTAAGTTACAGGCCGAGGGATCGAAGCCCTCCGAGCCCGCCTTTATTATGATCTTATTTTAGGTCTGAGTAGCATCAGATGTAGAGTTTAGAACATATTTGAAAATATCAACTGTGTAATCTCCCTCAAAAATGTTGGTTACGTGTCCCTGATCAATATTTACGACTCTAAAGTATTGTTGATATGAACCATCGGAAGTTACGTTGGCTTGGGCAAAGTAAATTGGCTTGCCATTTTTGTAAATTTCAATATCTACAGGATATCCCGGTGCAGCATTTTGTACTGTTCCCCAAACACAGCCAAATGGTAACTTTGGATTGGATGGAATATTCATGTCAACCACAGATTTTTGCATCATCACCTTGCTTTCAGATACATAATTTTGCGCAGGTATCATTGCCTGCGAAGCTGGAAATGCAAAGCTTGGAACTAAAAGTACGGTCATGATCAATACTGCCAACACGGTATACTTCACATCCAATGATTTTACATCGTTAAATATTAAGATGACGTATGATTCTCGTTAGTCATTTGATAGCAGAAGAAAAGCTAAATGATGGTTGTAGGTGCGACTGCCATTACGGAGGAGCCATTAGTTGTCCCTCTTGTAAAGAAAATCATGGAAAAAACAGCTGCCCACATTGCAAGTAGGCCTATTTCTTCTTGGCACTTTCTTTTGCTGCAAGTGCTTTGAGATTTGCCAATTCTGCTCTAAGTTTCTCTATCTCAACAAGAGTCTGAAGACTTGTAATCTCAGCCTTGAGGTTTTCAATCTCTGCATCTTTATTCTTCAGCGAGCTTTGTAGTTCTTGCAAATCAGCGTTAAGTTCTGCTTTGGCATCATTTAGTTCTCTAGAACTTAGCTGAACTGTTTGCTGTCTCTGACCATAACTAGTTGCTAGCTTTTTTTTTTCATCATGTGTTGCATGATCGTGACTATCAAGCCTGTGCATATAGTCTGCACTCTTTTGAGCCAACCAACATATGGCCACTAGAAACCATGCTGCTGCAGATAGAATCAAGAAAGTAAATTTGCCCTCTTCTGTAACTATGAAATACACTATGGTCAAAGCAATTGCTAGACAAGATGTAACAATAGTAGGAATCTGACCCATGAATTTATCCTTCAAATAGTGGAATATAACAGTAATGGAAATTTCCAAATTAGAAAGTATGTTTATAAAAATAGAGGGATTTTAGTCACTGCTTTCAGCAGTTGCCTTCGAATTACCCTCTAATTCTGGAACCTCAGACTGCAAAATCTTAATTTTCTGTACAAGTTCGTTTCTAAGATCTCTTGCAACCCTTCTTACTGTTGGTCTTGGAACTCCAAGCTCTTCTACAACTTTTGTGTAGATATCTTGTTTATCTGTAAAACCTTTGTCAAGCAGACTGTTGATTGCTTGCTTGATATTTGTGCTCTGGGTGGTACGATTCACGTTTTTTATTTTTCAGATCTTCTATATAAGACTGTTACTATATTTTTGGTAGTAATATTACACATTCAAAAATCCAGTCTTGCGTTTTGAAAGTCTTGGAATCTTATGTTTGTATCATAATTTTCTAGAGTTTTTACAATTGATTTTATTCAGCTAAAATGTTTTTATCTTACTTTATGGGTTACAAAATAATCAAAAGGAAATCCTTACTGAAAAAGTAAAATTCTGTAGAAAGGTTCTTATGATAAAATGGTTGGTTGTCAAAGGTGACACAGGCAACTATAGAAACTAGCTTTGGAAGTATCGTCTTTGAATTATTACCAAATACTGCTCCTGAAACGGTGCGAAATTTTACCAATCTTGCAAAAGGGAATTTTTACGATGGAACACTTTTTCATAGAGTGATACCTGGATTTATGATTCAGGGCGGTGATCCCAATACCAAAAAACCAGACAAAAGCAAATGGGGCATGGGAGGACCTGGCTATACAATAAAGGCGGAGTTTAATTCAAAATCACATTTGAGAGGAATAGTCTCGATGGCAAGGTCAACAGATCCGAACAGTGCAGGTTCACAGTTCTTCATAGTAATTACCGATAGTACATTTCTTGATAGACAGTATACGGTATTTGGAGAGGTGAAAAAGGGGATGGATGTAGCAGACAAGATAGTAAACCTCCCAAGAGACAGAAATGACTGTCCCAATCAAGAAGCCAAAATTCTACGTGTTACTGTATCGGAATAGAATTAATATGTTAAAACTTGTCATAGCATTTGCCATAGCAATAACAGTTTTCTCAACTACAGCGGCATTTGGCCAAATATCAATGGGAGGAGCCCCCCAAGAGGATATCAAGGTCTCAATTGATGATAATGGAACAGCTCATGTAGTTCACGAAGTACAAGGAAACGCAACTGGTGCAGTTCATGTTGAAACGATTGCTGGTAGCATCGCTAACTTTTCAGTTACTGATCAAGCAGATAATCCCGTACAATATTCCACAATTGGCCAAAGTCCAATGTCTATTCTGTTATTGCCTACTCAAAGAAATGTAACGCTGGTCACATATGACATACCTAATGCAGTATCTTATGATAGCGGAGTTTGGAACTGGCATTACTATGCGCCAAGTGACGCAATCTTTACTGATTTTTATTTTCCTAAAGGAGTAGATATGGTTTGGTCCAATGATAGACCTGTCTATCTTGGAGAAAAGGGTCTAAGACAGATTGGAAATGGTATGGACCTTGCATACATTATCAACGAGCCTGAAACTATTCAAACTGTGCAGTGGCAAAATCAAACATTCAATGTTGGGATAAGGACTCTAGCAAATGTTGGACCTCTCGTTTTTGACCAATCAGCAAAGGCATATGCATTTGATATTGACAAACCAGATTCTTATGTTACAATAATAATGCCCAAGGCACTTTTATGGGGGCCATATCAAGGCACAATAAACACGAATGCAACTCTTACCAATTTATTTAATGACAATGGTACACATGCTTGGATAGGATTAAAGCCTATTCACAATGGAACATTACAGATCACAGGAACAACTGCCATTCCAGAGTTTCCAATGTTTGTACCTCTGGCAATTGCAATTTCTGCAGTAGTTGCTCTAAGATTTACAAATAGGCTGAATTTCCACTAGATTATTAATAGTAAAAATTCATGGGTTTCATGCAATGCGGATGTCATTGTATAAAGTGTGGAAGTACAGAATTGCAGTATAATCGTGTTGGAGAGGTTGAAGACGATGGCTATTTTGACATGCATCATACGTGTCTAAAGTGCAATACCCATTTTGATCACTTGGAAGGAGATGTGTTTGACTTGTGTGACAAGTGTGGCTACAAAGCTAGTTGAGTTCTATCAGCTTGGCCACGGAATAATAGCTGCGTTTTTCTCGTAGGTCCTTTTCAAGTTCTTTACTAAAGGCCATATCTGTCAAGACTTTGGATACGTCTAGTGGAACTGTGACCCACCCATATTCATGCAGTTGAGCAACTACCTCAGAGACTGTTCGTGGCTGGTCAAAAAACGCATCCTCAGCAAGTGTTCTAATCTTGTTCTTTATCTGCTTCTTATCAAGGAAGGCTGGTTTGACAAACTCTGGCTCGTGAATTTCCGCATCATCAAGCATGTTCAGTACCTCAGTGCCTTGAGGAGGTTGACCGTATGAATAGTCATACTGGAGTGCGTTTGAACTATGATCCTTGACATAGACTGAGAGGCTGTTTATTACCTCATCTGCACTCTGGTTGTCTATATAGAAATCCTTTGATTCAATCTCAATCTCGTTTTGCCCGTACTTTATTCTGATTCTGGCCATTTGTAACATTCAATCTTTCCATTTTGATTTATTCTGTTAGCTCTAAGTAGCTTTAAAAACAGATCAAAAAGTTTACACAAGTTATTTGGATTTTTTTTCTACCTGTGCTAAAAAGGGATTTTGTTATTTGATGCCATGGAAAAAAGAACAAAAATCATAGTCATAAGCATCATTGTTGCCGCTGTTGGCGTGTTCGGTTATATCCAGTATCTATCAGTCTCTGACCTTCATGTTTCTATCATTCAAAGCAAGGTTGTGCAAAGAACCGATCAAGGCACACTATATAACCTACAGGTCCAGTTCCAAAATCCCTCACTGTTATTTCTAAACGTTGGAAAGACTAACTTTGTTGTATCAGCCAATGGGGAAAATCTAGGTACAGGAGTGCTACAAGCATCACTAATTCCTGCATTGGGAAAAACAGTTTCTCAGACTCCATTTCTTGCTGACAACTCGGTATTGGACAAATATAACAATACAAACAATGTTCCCAGCCTAAAGCTGACAGGAACAAGTGAGTACAGCGTTCTCTTTACAACAATAAGCATCCCATTCACATATTATCCGACACAAGATGAAGCTAGAGAATTTATAGACGGCGCTTAGAATCAGCAAAGTATGCTGACTGTTTTCGGATCTGTTGCAATAGATACTATTAGGACACCCTCTAGGATTGTCAAAAATGCACTAGGAGGAGCTGCCACATATGCTGCAATATCTGCAAGTTTTTTCCAGAGGCCTGGCCTTATTGCAGTAGTGGGTCATGATTTTCCAAAAAGATATCAAAACATACTAGATAAATTCGTCGACAGTAAGGGTGTGGCACATGCAAACGGACGAACCTTTCGATATGATGGGAGTTATGACCAAACATTAAGCTCAAGAAAAACCAACAAGACTGAGCTAAATGTACTAAAGGATTTCAAACCAATAGTACCAGAAATATATAGAAAATCAGAATTTGTCTACCTTGCAAACAATGATCCTGTTCAAAATACAAAGATAATCAAGGAATTTGACAAGGTCAAGTTTTCCATGTGTGATACTATAGATTTTTGGATTTCAACAAAAAGAAACGATGTCATAAAGATGATGGGAGTGGTAGATTCTGTCGTTATAAATGATGAAGAGGCCAGGTTGTTGACAAAGACTCACAACCTGATCAAAGCTGCAAAAAAGATCATGGAATGGGGAACAAGACTTGTAATAATAAAGAAGGGAGAGCATGGCTCTCTGTTATTTTATGATGATATTGTCTTTCCCTCACCAGCCTTTTCCCTTGAAAGCATCGTGGATCCAACTGGAGCAGGAGATTCTTTTGCTGGTGGCATGATCGGATATCTAGCCAGCAAGAACAGCACAAAGTTATCAGTGATCAAGGAAGCCGTAGTATATGGAAACGTGATAGGCTCGTTTGCAGTCGAAAAATATGGAATTGCAGGGCTAGTCAGGTTAAGTAAATCTCACATCCAAAATAGATTCAACCACTATAAGAAAATAGTACACTTCTGACAAAGGTTATAGATATCAAATGGAAAAAGAGATCATGGACGACAAGCTAGATACAATTTTCCAGCTACAAAAAAATTTAGAAAGAATGATGAATTTAGAGCGTTATCCAAAGGACACACAAGGAAAAATTTCTTCTTTGTGTACTGCCATAATTCATGAGGCCGTAGAGCTGCAACGAACGACAAATTGGAAATGGTGGAAAAAACAGACAGAATTTGACGAAGTTGCAGCCAGAGAGGAGCTTATTGACATCTGGCACTTTGTGATTCAAGCGTCATTAGAGCTAAACATGACTCCTAGTGACATATTAAAAGAATATCAGAAGAAGCATCAGATCAATAGACAGAGACAGATTGACGGTTATTGAGTTTTGCCAGTGATTTCCTGCTCAAGATTTGATATATTGATTTCTCCCATTCTATCAATGATTCTTATTTGATTTTGGAACATTGTTATTTCTCCATCTGTCAATGATAGAACTGGATCTGGACTTTGGGAACCAGTTATTCTTCCGTCTTGGTCTATACCATTTTGATATAAACAAAGTAATGAATGCCCCGACCTGTGCCCTGCTGTATCTTTACCACATAATATTATGACATGGATTTTCTTATCAGATAGTACGTTTCTAACAAGCGAATCAATTCCTTTATTTTCTGAAAGTAATCTGCCCACAATGTTAACTTTGGTCATAAGGGAAGAGTGTGCAATCTCGCTGAGCAATTTCATGCTAGATAGAGTACATATGGCTACATCAGACTCTGAATTACCAAAGTAAACCCTATCCTCAATTGGAAGTAGAATTTTGCATAATTCTCCTGCTATATCTTCTATCAGATTCATCTTGTAACCAATTGATGCATGGTTTTTGAGATGTAATGAAGATCTGTTTCTGTAACGAGAGGATGTACCGGCAAGCTTAGAACCGTTGAAGCTGCCCAGTCAGTCACCGGCAGTTTTTTCTTATTATTGTAAAATGGAGTTTTGTGTGCTGGAATTGAATAATAAGCTGTTGCGCCAATTCCTTTTGCATTTAGTTGTTTTGAAAGCTTATCGCGATTCTTTGTAGAAATGGTATAAAGATACCAGTTTACCTTAACGCCAGTTCTTTCTGTTGGTAAGATTATATTCAAATCTCTCAAGAGCTCTGTTAGAGTCTTGGCGTTCTTTGCTCTTTTTCTGAGAAGATCTGGAAGTCTTTTCATTTGAACTTTGGCTATTGCAGCAGATATTTCTGGGAGCCTTAGATTTAATCCTAAAATTCTGGTATCATATCCATGAAGCATTCCATGATTTCTTATTTTACGAAGTTTTTCAAAAAGGCTTTTCTCATTTGTAACAATTGCACCGCCCTCTCCCGCTGTCACTACCTTTGCAGCATACATACTAAAGCAACCTAGTCGGGAGAATGTTCCTGATTGTTTATTCTCGTATGTTGTTCCCAGTGACTGTGCTGCATCCTCAATTATATCGATATTGTGTCTGTTTGCTATCTCAGAAATTTTATGCATGTATGCAAAATTTCCATACAAATGAACAGGTATTATTACCTTTGATTTTTTTGTAATTTTCTTTCTTAAATCATCTGGATCCATAGTATAATTGCTTGAAATTATATCAACAAATACTGGCTTTGCTCCAACTGATACAACAGCATTTGCAGTAGCCACAAAGGTAAATGATGGAAGCAATACCTCATCGCCGCTTTTTATGTCAAGGGCATAAAGGGCTGCTTGCAATGCAGCGGTTCCTGAATTTACTGCTATTGCGTATTTTGAACCAGTATATGCTGATAGTAATTTTTCAAATTCTTGGACTCGCTTACCTCCAGAATTTGCAGCCGTTGTTAGCGATTTTTCTACTAAGACAGATCGCACTTCATTGATTTCTTCCTTCCCTATTACTGGAACATTTATAGGAATTTTCAATTATGTATCATCAAACTTTATACTATAATTAAACTTCCGAATGAAATTAAAACCAATTCTTATATTTCAGGTGGGATCAATCGTAATTTAATGAAGGTTGGTTTGGAGAAGGATCAGTCAGGATACAAAGTTTATCTTTACATTTTCTACTTATGTGGATTCATAATGTTATCCATAACTTTCTATGGAATTTATGAGATGATCCAAGAATGGGAAAAAAATGGAACATATGTTATGGGCGAGATATTAGAAAAGACCGAATTTCCGACGGCGCATTTTGCCAAGCTGACTTCGTGGCTGTTCTTTTCTTCAATAATTGGCTGGTATTGCGTGACAAGAATTGGCTGGAAGAGGACAGTATCTGTTCCTTCTTGGCAACTCACACTGGTACAGCTAATGTTGGCGGGACTAGCGGCAATATGCCTGTATGAGGCAATTTACAACTTTGTTGTTCTTAATGCACAAATTACAGCTGGAATTATTAATGGAAAGGTTCCGGATATAGACTCTTTAACAATAGCTTATCCTGATCCTACCAGACCATGGAACCTCAACTTTGCAACAAAAATGTTCCTTGCTGCTGTCATCATAAGTTCACACGCACTATATCTTAGCACAAGGCCAAGAAAGAAACCAGATGATCTTGATACGTAACTTGACAGAACCCGTAACTTTATAGCATCACAAGAGAAGATTTGACTCGAAGTGGACGTTACAGAAAAACTCGAACTTGTTACAAAAGACCCTACTGAAGAAGTAGTTACGCAGGAAGAACTTCTCAACCTGTTTAACACAAATGCCCATCCCAAACATTACATTGGGTTAGAGATTTCTGGTTTTTTACACCTTGGAAGTCTGATACTTACTGGATTTAAGATAAATGATTTCATCAAAGCTGGAGTAAAGTGTACTGTATTTTTAGCAGACTGGCATACCTACATCAATAACAAGTTGGGAGGAGACTGGGACAAGATCAAAATGGTCTCGAAATATTATGCCGATGCTTTCAAACTATTTTGTCCAGGTGTAGAAATTATCGGAGGCTCAGAACTTTACGAGTCAAGAAAAGACTATTGGATGGATTTGGTCAAATTTGCAAAAAACATGTCGCTTGACAGAACAATGCGCTCGCTTACAATAATGGGAAGAAGTGCAGACAAAGACAAGATTGAGTTGGGTCAGCTCTTCTATCCACCCATGCAAGCCGTAGACATTCATTCCATGGATCTGGATATAGTTCACGCAGGAATGGATCAAAGGAAGATACACATGTTGGTAAGAGAAATATTTCCCAAGATGAAGTGGAAGGTACCGGTGGCAATTCACCATCACATACTTGCAGGCTTAGGCGAGCCAGAAACTGCAACCGATCCTGATTCACAGTTTATCTCAAGTAAAATGAGCAAGTCAAAGGCAACATCAGGAATATTTATCCACGATTCAGAAGAGGAGATAAAAAATAAATTCAAAAAAGCTTGGTGTCCTGAAGGAATTGTAGAAAAAAATCCTATTCTTGAAATTTTTAGATATGTAGTGTTTCATCAATTCAACGAAATCACTATAGAAAGACCAGAGAAATTTGGTGGTAATGTTAGCTATACCAGTTATCAACAGCTAGAAAAGGACTTTTCAGAAAAGAAGATACACCCTTCCGACTTGAAAACCAGTGCAGGAAAATATGTATCAGATATAATCAGGCCAATAGGAGAGAAGCTGGTTTTATCTCCAGAGCTCTATGAATCAATCAAAGCAACTACCTAAGAAGCGGAATAACTTTTTTAGAAAATGTTGAAAGCATATCAAGTGATTTTGATAGACCCACAAAATTAACTATAAAATAATTAACGCCAATCTGCTGATAGCGCCCAAGATATTGAGCCACCTCTTCGGGTGTGCCAAGAGCTATACTGTCTCTTGAGCGAAGAAGAAACTCTGCTATGGACTCATTTTTCTTCTTTAGCCTTGAAATGATTTTCTTTACATCGTCATGGTCTTTGCCAACAAGTACCCGTAATAGAATAGAATTTTCGATCTCATTGTGGTCTCTCTTTGCTAGCCTGCATTTTGCCTTTAGCAGATTGATCTTTTCTTTTAATATTTCTGGAGTACCAAATGGATGATTGTATCGCGTAGCATGTCTTGCTACAACCTCCATTAATTTGCTTCCAGCGCCACCCACCATCACAGGGGGATGCGGGTTTTGAATAGGTTTTGGGTTACATATTGCGTTCTTAATCGAATAATGTTTTCCTTTAAAAGTCGATTTCTCATTTTTCCACATTTTCTTGATAATTGTGAGTGACTCGTCAAGTTGTTTTATCCTTGATGCGCCATCATCAAATTTGTAGCCATAAGAATTGTACTCGTATTCAAACCATCCTGCTCCAATGCCAAACTCGAGTCTACCGTTACTAATTGCGTCCAGAGTGGATGTCATTTTGGCCAAAAGAGACGGATGTCTATAAGAATTGCATGTCACTACCTGACCGATTCTCAGTTTTGATGTAATTGATGCAACAGCAGAAAGTAGTGTATAGGCTTCGAAAAATGATCCACTACTGTTGTTTCCATAATGTGGAATGAAATGATCATAAACATATCCTGCATCATAACCCAGTTTTTCGGCCTTTAATGCAACGTCTTTAGAAAAGAGAAATTGTTTATGAGTATTGCTTGTGGGAAACTCGTCTAACCACCCTTGAGGTAAGATAACACCTACCTGAATTGATTTCATCTGTTTTTGCTTTTCTGTGGTTCTACTATATTGTATTTTGAGGTGTATCCACGAGGGTTAATCATCATATCTTGGTATTTGTATGTGGAAGAGTTACCTACTATCACAGTGGTTATCATTCCTAGTTTGTCTTGATGGCTTTCCATGTTTTCCAAATCAGTAAGAACAACCTCTTGTGATTCTCTGTATGCCCCCTTGACTATAGCTACCGGAGTGTTTGGTGTTCTGTATTTTAACAGAATTTTTCTTGTGTCTTGTAGCTGGTGTATCCTTTTCTTGCTTGCGGGATTGTATATTACAATTACAAAGTCTCCTTGTGCAGCGGCTTCGACTCTTTTCATTATAATCTCCCACGGTACAAGTAAATCGCTCATACTAACTACAGCAAAATCAGTCATAAGTGGCGAGCCGACCAATGCTGCACAAGAATTAAGAGAAGAAACTCCTGGAATAATCTCAACATATAGACCAGCTTTTCTGTCCCAGCCTTCTTCAGCAAGAATTTCATATATCAGACCAGCCATTCCATAGATGCCTGGATCTCCACTTGAGACCAAAGAAACTATTTTGCCTGCTTTTGCAAGATCGATGCATTGATGAGCGCGCTCTACTTCTTGTGTCATAGCATACCTGTGAACTTCTTTTCCTTCAATAAGATCCTCTACCAAGTTTACGTATGTCTCATATCCAACAATCGTGTCGCTTTCTCCAATTACTTGTTTAGCTCTAAAAGTCATGTGATCATGATGCCCCGGTCCAACACCTACAATGTACAATTTACCAGTCATTATTAGTAGGAAATTTTTAGAGTAAATTTATCCCTTTTCATGAGCTGCTTTTTGGAATCTCAATGATGGGACAGTCAATCATGTAGTTGTTATTGTATACCAGTGCTGGTTGTACAGTGATTCGTCCTTGAGATTTTTCAAAGTTGATGTCATTTATGTTTTCTAATAATCTTGCATTTGTAGGATCTTCCCATGTTATCATTGAGACTTTACAGATAGGAGAATACGAGATATCACCAAGTTGTGCACCAGAAATGCCTTCTTGAAAACCAAATGGTCCTCCACCATTTATGCCATTAGAAAAATGATAGAGATCTCTGGATATTGGTGAAAACAGTGAGAGTGCTGGAGTATTCATCAGTCCCATCATTTTTGCAGGACCCTCTGGTGTACCACTTGTAATAATATAGTAAATTGTCTTTCCATCTGGTCCCCATCCCCTATGGGCTACAAATGTAACAAATTTGTTTACAGTATCAATATTAAGCACCTGGCCTTTAGCGTAGGCTGTTTGATCAGATAATTCCTTGTTATCTCTTATGCTCATTTGACCACTAGGCCAGACTACTTGTGGCATATTCATGGCAGTATTAGTGGTAGTTAGTGTTAACTTGCTTGTTGCATTTGCATTAAGAATGTCTTGTGTAGAGTTTAGGACTTGGGGAGTTCTTCCAGCAGTCCAGGTGGCTTGGACTATTAGACTAATTGGAGTATAGTTACTATCAGATGGTGTATCTGAAAATACTTCATTTTGAAATCCTTTTGTTCCATTTCCAGATATACCATTTGTAAATACATACACTTTGCCTAGTAACTTTTCTGGCGCTTGTGCCAAGGGAGGAGATTCTTGAACTTTCCAGTTTTGTTTAGATGATATGACACTGGCTTCCGTGCTGTCACTTGAATCAGTTATGATATAGTAAATTGGTTTTCCATTGAAAAATCCCTCATGTAGTGGTATGTTTACAGGAATTTCTGCTCTAGATAATTTTAGATTATTTACAGAAATCATCTGGGTATTATTTTGAAAGAGTTCTGGGGTTGCACCTCTTATCCATCCATCAACAGTTGCTGTTGCTGTAAATTGAGAAGAGTTGGTGGAATGAAGACCTATTGCTGAGCCGGCAAAATCAAGGGTTCCACCATTTGAATCTGAATTGAGTATGGTTTCGGCATAAATTGTGTTATTATCGACCGTCCACACAGGCTGGCCTTTTGAATCACTTTGATCTATTTTATGTAAAATTACAATTTGAACAGGTTCACTTGCAGTATATGTTAACGTACCGTCATAGAGAGTTCCATTATTTGGTGCTAATATCATTACAAGCTGTTCACTACTATGACCTTGGCCAGGATCCTGTGATGATGTCAATGTTTGAGTAAATTGTATTTTCTTAACAGTTCCTGCACTAGCTAAATGATCAGATATTAGAGGAATTGAAAATATAACCCCTGCAACAGCAGCGATAATTACCGCAATAAGGAATCTGTTCATATGCTATGAGTGTCTGATTAGCATAAATATCTTTTAGTGAAATTATTAGTTAGCTTTTGCAAGTTCAAACTCATCGTGTAATGCTTGTACTGCTGCATTACAGTCAGAGTCCTTTACAACAAAGGCAATATTGAGTTCAGATGAGCCTTGTGCAATCATAATTACATTTACACCTTTTTTTGCCACTGCATTAAATACCTTGGATGCGACTCCAACTATTCCCCTCATACCAGAGCCAATTAACGCAATAATAGAAACGTCTACAGTGACATCTACTTTTTTGATTATTTTACCAAGCAAGTTCATTTCAAGCGAGTTAACAGCCTTGTCCATGTCATTCTTTTTTACAATAATTGAGATGCTTGATTCTGATGGACTCTGAGAGATCATCATTACATTGACTCCAACTTTTGCAAGAATAGAAAATATTGTGGCAGCGGTTCCTGGAGCACCGACCATACTTCCACCTCTTACATCAATTAGTCCTGTATGTCTTATGGCACTTACACATTTGACTGTCTTTTGGGTATCAGGCTGTGAATCTGCTGTTACCAGAGTTCCAGAATTCTTCATGTTAAATGTATTTCTAATTCGTAGCGGAATTTTTTTTGTAACTAGTGGTTCAAGCGCTCTTGGATGAATTTGCTTTGCCCCAAAAAGAGCCATTTCCATGGCTTCAATATATGACACTTCCTTGATGAGCTTGGCATTTTTTACAATCTTTGGATCTGTTGTCATCAGTCCATCTACATCGCTCATCAACCATACCTCATCTGCCTTTATGCTAGATGCAATTATTGTTGCAGTGTAATCAGAGCCACCTCTACCAAATGTAGTTATGTTGCCATGTTGATCCGCCCCGGCAAAGCCTCCTATTACTGGCATTATTTTCTTCTGCGAAAGATCATCAATTTTATGAGAGACATGCAGTCTTGTGGTATCCATTAATGGTTTTGCTTCACCAAAGCTCGAGTCGGTAACAATTCCAACATCCTTTCCTGTCAATGGTATTGCCTTGATGCCTATGTCATTTAACGCAAAGGCAACCAGATTAACTGACAGTCTTTCTCCAAAAGAGGTCAAATAGTCAGAGGACCTCGGTGTTACCTCTCCGATAAGTAGCATCCCATGCAGCAATTCCTCAAGCTCGTCAAGATCAGTTCTCATTTTATTTACTAGTTCCTTTCTGACTTTTGGATTTTTTACACATTGATTAGAAATATCCATGTGCATTTTGATGATTTTTTTTGCCAAGGAATTGGCCGCTTCCCCGTTTCTGTCTTTAATGTGATTTGTTATTCTAATCAGATCATCTGTAACTCCACTTATTGCTGAAAAGATTGGTATTATCTTGTGTTCTTTTGAAAGTGACTTTATCAAATTTGCAACGTTTCGAATGTTTACAACAGAGCCAATTGATGTTCCACCAAACTTTAGAACTAGTTTCAAATCAGTATTACCAAGATATGGTGAGTAATTATCATTATAACAAGATTTTGTATTATGAGTAATTCTAGCATTGGATAATCTGGCATAAGACTAGGCCAAACTATGCCATTTTGTATAGTTGGAAACAAATTCTAACCTGTTTAATCTATAAGAATAAAAAAAGGTATAGTACGGTAGCTATTCCGTAATATACCATAAACTTATTATCGATCATTAAGGAATGAAAATCATTGACAGTGGAAGAGTCTTTAGATGCACCAATTGATGTTACCGCTGAATTTATCGAACAAAATAAGAGATCAAATTCTAAAGATATGACGAAGAGAGAAGGGGGACCTTATCCCAAAGCTGAACGTGACAAAAGAATGCAAGAAGTATACAAGCTACATTTTGAATATGGGTATTCTGCAAGAAAAATTTCAGAATTAATGAAGGTAAACAGGAATACCATAAATGGTGATATTAATTACTGGTACTCAAAAATTTACAAGAATCACAACATCTTCAATCCAGAAAATGTCATAATTCTTAATCTCGAACGGTTGGAAATTCAAAGATCTCGACTGCGAGAACAGCTTGACAAAGCAAAAACATTTCAGGAAAGGCTGGCGTTGGAACGAATGATATATGATATTGATTGCAAGATTTTACATACATATAACAAATTGGCAGAATCTGCAAGAAGAATATGGGACTTTTCTACTGAGAGATTGAATAAGTGGATGAAGGATAACAAAAAGGAGGAACGCTATATGACATTGTTTGATAAGATAGCTGTCTCAGAAAAGACCCTTGCGAAAATCAGTAAAATAATAAAAGAGGACAGGAAATCGCCCTGAGTTAGCTGGATTCAGTTTCAATCTCGCTACTTGGAGATTTTGATTGTAACTGTGGGCACGGTTCCAAGTCTGGAACCGGCGTCTGACACGGTGATGAACGCCGTGTAATCTGGCTAATTATGGTATTCTCCTATAAAAATTGTCATTTGCAAGCGAACCTCACAATATATTCAGTTTCAATCCTTATTGTGATGAAGTAATCGTCACAAATTTGCAATCTACAAAATATTTGTGGTCATATTCTTCTCTTTGCCCCAGACTCCCTTTTTCATCCACGATGGATTGTTTATCGAATATACAATTATGGAATCTTTTTCTTTCTCTATTATTTCAAACAACTTGAGTCGTAATTCTTCAAGATGACCCTCTGTTATCTCCCCTTCAAAAGCAGAGTTTTGTATCCATGTGAGATATTGTTTTAACAGGTGTCGTACTGGATCAATTCTTTCTACTTCTATATCATAAACAATAATGACGTACATTCATTTACTCCTCAAACCTTTGTAGGTTTTTTCACCAAGTATGTGCTTGACTAGCTTGAAACATTCTATTCTTATCAGGCGTTGATAGCTGATATTTCTCTTCAAGATAGTATTGTGAACTGTAGTTTCAAGCTTTTTCTTGTATTCAGATACAAAGATCTTTCTTCCCTGCTCGTTTAGAAAACTGGCGTTTAGCTTGTTCTCAAAGTGTTCTGGTTTTATAATTCTGTTATTTACAAGATTGAAGATGACCCTGTCTACTATAACAGGTTTGAATACCTCGCTTATATCAAGAGAAAGAGAGTACCTTCTCTCACCTGGCTCATGGAGATAACTTACAGTCGGTGTGAGCTGCGTATGGTAGATTTCTGTAAGTATTGTAGCATAAAGCAAAGAATTTCCAAACGATATCAGGCTATTGAGCATGTTCTGCGGAGGAAGCTTGGTTCTCTTTTCAAACTCAAACCCCTTTCTTAAAAATGAGTCAAAGGAGGAAAAGTATGTCTGTCTTGATCTGCCTTCTACTCCCATAAGTTCTGGAATGTTATTTACATCCTCAATTGCCCCAGATTCATCTTTAATCTTTGAGATGAATTCGTTCATGTCTTTGCCTCTCTTGCTGTATTGCTGCAAATTTGAAAGAATGTTGTGTATCGATGTTCTTACAAACTCTTTTGCAATTTCAAGTCTCTTGTGTGAGTCAAGATAGTGTTGTACTTGCTTTACGATAAGAAATCCCGAGAGTAGTTTTTCTCGTGGATAAAAGCTTCCGGAATAATATCCATAATAGTTGTAGAAGTGTAACGGAATTCCGTGCTGGTTTAAAAATACAATCAGTTTTGTGTTAAGATCGGTCTCGCCAAATAGGTGTATAGAATAGATATCATGTATGGGAAGGGATTTTTTCTCACCGGTTGACGATTCTAACTTGATGGTGTTCTCACTTTTGCGCAGTCTTCCGCTTTGAAATACATAGTAATCTTTCATCCCCAGCACATCTCGCTATACGCACAACTCTTGCAGTACGATATCCATTTTGCAGCTGGAGGCTTTTCAAGTTCTATTGTCTGGTCTATTTTCTGAATTATCTGTTGCAACTCTCTTTCTTTTTGTAGGGTGAGCTCTACCTTTACAGTTTTTTTGAGCAGCGGATAGTTGAGGACTCCTTTTGTCTCAAGCCCTGAATGTTTTTTTAGATAATACAGATAGTATAATAGCTGGTACACATGGGCATTCTCGACTTTTCTTGAGCGTTTTATTTCGTGCACTTCATTTGTCTTCTCTATAAAATCGATCTTTATCTTGTCAATCGCGATCTCTTTTAATTTTCTTTTGTAGCTGTGCTCATGCAAAAGTTTTCCTTGGAGCACAAGATCAGAGTCTGACTCTAATTCTATGTTATGAGAAAAAAGCCAAAGTTTTCTTTTGCATACAAAATAATAGTTAATCTCAGAGCCAGTATGTGTCAGGTCTGCGTCTATGAACGCTTCCAATTCTATAACATGTCATAAAAAAACTATAGAATAGTGGGTGACAAATTGCTGACTAGATTATTAACTGTGATACATTGTAGACATGGAAAGGTCGCTTTTATAAGCAAACCACACTATTGGAGGCTGACGAAAAACTAAAAGAGCTTGACTATGAAAGTATGCGTAAATCCGTTGAAAAAACGGGGGGTTTGAATCGAACTATTGTAGGATTGAAACACGCCAACGCCGTCAAATACAACACAATCGCCGAGTAGTTTGAATCGAACTATTGTAGGATTGAAACGAGTTAATGCGGATATGTTCGCATCTGCCTGAATTTGTTTGAATCGAACTATTGTAGGATTGAAACACGATCATTCCTACCAGGTCGAAATATGGAGATATGTCGTTTGAATCGAACTATTGTAGGATTGAAACGCTGGAATTATCTTACTGATGTCTATTCCTGCACCTGTTTGAATCGAACTATTGTAGGATTGAAACGCTACTACTATGTTACCGTCAAGGTTTGGCATGTAGTGTTTGAATCGAACTATTGTAGGATTGAAACAACATTTTAGGCGAAAATTCACAAGACAATATTTTGAGTTTGAATCGAACTATTGTAGGATTGAAACATGACTTTAGCGTATCAATTCCGTTCTATGCGCTAAGTTTGAATCGAACTATTGTAGGATTGAAACCAACACAGGCCAGATCTATTAGCAGACGTATTGACAGTTTGAATCGAACTATTGTAGGATTGAAACAGATATCTAATCACAGGGGTTTTAATGCCGATTAAATGTTTGAATCGAACTATTGTAGGATTGAAACAACATCAATCGGGCTACTTCTTTCGCAATATCTTTCGTTTGAATCGAACTATTGTAGGATTGAAACTGATGACCGTACTAGCAAGGCAAAACACTTGGTCTAGTTTGAATCGAACTATTGTAGGATTGAAACATAATCGCACGACATTTATTTCTGTTGCAAATACTAGTTTGAATCGAACTATTGTAGGATTGAAACCAAATAAGTTCAAATCTCACTCAAAGCAATAACAAGTTTGAATCGAACTATTGTAGGATTGAAACTGACCAATCATCTATTGTTTAGTTGCCTGTGTGGCTGTTTGAATCGAACTATTGTAGGATTGAAACACGAGTTCAAGCTTTCAAAAGAGTTCATACTTAATCGTTTGAATCGAACTATTGTAGGATTGAAACCAGATGCTTACATACAAGCACACCCAGAAATTCAAGGTTTGAATCGAACTATTGTAGGATTGAAACATAATCGAACTACATTTATTTCTGTTGCAAATACTAGTTTGAATCGAACTATTGTAGGATTGAAACCAGGCATATGCAGACACAGCTTTGCCATCATGGATAGTTTGAATCGAACTATTGTAGGATTGAAACCGTTTCTACTCTCCTCACAAACTATTTTGTCAAGAACCGTTTGAATCGAACTATTGTAGGATTGAAACGTGGTTGTGATTCGTTGACGTTTGGTGCGCATTGGTCGTTTGAATCGAACTATTGTAGGATTGAAACATGATATCTACAGGAGTAATATTTTTCCAATAGAGAGGTTTGAATCGAACTATTGTAGGATTGAAACACGTAAACCGATTGATTGATTGTGCCTTGAAGAGATGTTTGAATCGAACTATTGTAGGATTGAAACATTAACCCCTCATACTCATTCGGTAATATCATAGCAGGTTTGAATCGAACTATTGTAGGATTGAAACTAAGTTATTCTAACATATCTGAAAGTTCGATTCATTGTTTGAATCGAACTATTGTAGGATTGAAACCTGATACTTGAACTTCGACATTGAGAGAGTTTGTCGTTTGAATCGAACTATTGTAGGATTGAAACAAGTTATTTTTACTTCTTCAGGTGCGAACTCGGCTGGTTTGAATCGAACTATTGTAGGATTGAAACTTAGACCCACCTGTAAGTTGAAGTTTAATTTCTTGCGTTTGAATCGAACTATTGTAGGATTGAAAC
>JBOGQT010000067.1:0-1495 GCA_050749105.1 Nitrosotalea sp.
ATGATAGTGCAGACAGGCCTGGATCACTTGACAACCTAAAGGTGGAAGTCATTGTACCAACTGGTTCAGCCTTAACTGTTGAAAGACAAGTACCATCAGTCACGACAAACATAGTTGACCTAGGGTAAAACGTAGACATACTCTAGATCCCTTTTTCCTTTTTTTATTTGAATTATGGACACATGTCTGAGAAATCTTTTGATAAATAGGCAGGTACATGCGTAATGTGATGATATACTGTATGCAGAACTATTCTGTGAGTTCAATATGAACAAGCTTGTTTTTATCATGATAGTATAGAATCAGAGGCATGGATCTGCGTCACTATGTAGTTTTTTTAATTAGCGTGACATTGTTATTATCATCGCAGGTGGTATTTGCAGACAGTTCTGACATATCGTGGAAAATAACCATTAAAAAAAACGGAACCGATGCAAACAGTACAGTTTTCTGGCCCCCCGAATTGCAGGCAAGACAAGGCGATACCATAATGTGGATAAATAACGATACCACCGCTCATACTATCACAAGTGGGCTAACCAATCATCTTAATTATTCAGGTAAAGTGTTCGATAGTGGAATTTTAAACCCTGGCCAAATCTATTCTTTTAAGATTCCATCAGGAGCCTGGTCTGCATATTACTATTTTTGCAGCATTCACCCATGGATGACTGGAAAGATAGATGTCGGAGTAGCATATCTTGGAAAATCACCTGTCTTTACTATTATAACTGACAAGGAATCTTATTTTAATAATGACACTATACGAATATCAGGAATAGTAAATGATACTTCACAGATTATGCCTTTGGTGATACAAATTTTTGATAGCCAAAGAAATATGGTTTTTTCAGACAAAACTAATTTGTTAGTGGATCATAGTTTTACCTACGAATTAAAAGCCACAAAATCGATTTTTGAGACCACTGGAAACTATAAGATCAAGGCATTCTATGGTTTTCCTGCAACAGTAACAGACGTTAATTTTTTCTTCAATAACCAGAGCCAAGATATTGTAGACGCCAGTTCGAACGTCATTAAGATTCCATATTGGGTGAAAAACAATGCGAAATGGTGGTTGCAAAATCAAATTAGCGATAAAGATTTTGTTGAAGGTATCAAGTTTCTTGCAACATCTGGTGATTTAAAGACAAATATTTCAAACCAAACCTTGACAAAAACAAATACAATTCCACTCTGGATTAGAAATGACGCCAGTTTATGGACCAGTGGTACCATATCAGACAGCGAATTTATTTCAAGTATTCAATATTTGATAACTCATAACATCATCAAAACCTGAGAAAACAAAAAGAATCTCATGTTTGATCATATCAGACACACTCGAAAATAATACTTTACATTATTATACCATCAACAATGAACTCTTCAAAACGTCGAACTCGTCGTGGAGTCATGGGTATAGAAGCTGCAATTGTTATGATTGCATTTGTAATAGTAGCAGCAGCTCTAGCATTCGTTGTACTCAACATGG
>JBOGQT010000068.1:0-8781 GCA_050749105.1 Nitrosotalea sp.
CCTGCAAAACCACGACCTGCAGCTTCTGGTCCAACACATGGCACACTGCCAGCTGGAATGAAACCAACACCACCACCAGCTCCAAAAGAGGAACCACAACAACAAGCATCTTACTCAACTCCAGAAGTCGGCGAAGTTGCACCAACCTATGCACATCTGAGTTCTTCTGGTTACACCGGAAACAGATACTATGCAACAAGACCTAGATTGTCATATCATCCTGCAAACAAACAGTTCAAGGGAGGACAGACCACAACTACGGTACAAACTATGACTGCACCACCTCCACCGCCAAAACCAAAAGCACGACGCGGTACACTGCCAGCAGGCTTTAAACCCTAGTTCTTAAAAGCATCTAGCACTTCTTGTGCATGCCCTGCGGGTTTTACTTTTTCAAAAACCTTCAAGATTTTTCCTTTTTCGTCAACTAGGAAAGTTGTCCTGTTTACTCCCATGTACTCGCGACCCATGAATTGCTTCTTTCCCCAGACTCCAAACTTTTTTGCAACATCTTTTTCTGTGTCTGCAAGCAGGATGAACGGGACGCTCATCTTTTCACCAAACTTTTTGTGGGATTCCTCGTCATCAGGGCTTATTCCAACTATCTCAATTCCAGCACTCTTGAATTTCTTGTAATCGCGGGCAAACTCGGCAGCCTCTGTGGTGCACCCAGGAGTGAAATCTTTTGGGTAAAAGTAGACTACATATTTTTTTCCCTTAAAGTCTGTCTTTTTGAGAACCTTTCCTTCTGCGTCCTTTAGCGCAAAATCAGGAACTTGGTCTCCTGTTGATAGCATATAATCAATTAATCATATGACCCTACTTAATTTTTACCTGAATTGACGATGAATATCAGGACAAGACCAATTATAGGTGTAGTAATTGTAGGGCTTGCAATTAATTATATTTTTATCAAAAAGGTAGAAACCGAAACAGGTGGTTGTTTAATTTTTTTACCAATATGCACTATCGTCTTCAAGAGTTGGAGAAGAGTTCTTCCTATCAATACTCATGTATTCTCTGACCCCTTGTAGATCCTTGAATATGCCCTCTGGAGCAATAATTGAAGGGGCCTTTGTGGTGGGAAGATCACCGCAACAACTTTCCATGAATTTTCTCATATCATATTCTACATATTCTATGTCTTTACTCTTGAAAAGTTCTATAGCTTCCTGTGATTTTTCTGAACCGTCTACCAGAAGGATTGGTTTTCGTTTTATCATGAGAATAAAACAACATTACAAAAAATTAAGGTTTGTGAGCTTATTTCTTCCTCTAAACCTTCCCAGAATCCAAGTATGTGATAATCTGATAAAAGATGGTTTAATAATTGGGAAAATATCATGCATTTTATGACAAAAGGCGAAGTTCCAAATATTGTCGGCCTCGAAGTCCTAAAAAAGAACGGCGTTAATGTAGAAAAACTCATAGAACTCATCACTAAAGGAGTGGGAGCAGAGTTTACAACATACTATTACTACACAATACTCCGAATGCACTGTACAGGACTTGATGGGGAAGGCATAAAGGAAATTGTAGAGGATGCTAGGATTGAAGACAGAAATCACTTTGAAGCCATGGTGCCAAGATTGTATGAGTTAGGTGGACACCTTCCAAAAGATATCAGAAAATTTGCCGACCAGGCAGGTTGTCCTGATGCATATCTACCAGACAACTGGGAAGATCTTAGCTCCATCTTGAAGGTACTCCTTGAGGCAGAACAATGTGCAATTCGTTCTTGGGGAGAGGTCTGTGACATGACAGCTGGAAAAGATCACAGAACTTATGACATTGCCCAAAGAATAATGCAAGAAGAAATAGAGCATGAAGCATGGTTCATTGAATTAATATCCAAGAGACCATCTGGCCACTTTAGAAGAAAATTCGCTGGACAGTCGCCGCATTCTGGTTCACAGGGCGGCATGATACACCTCTAAGAATTAACTTAAATATTTTTTATTTTTTTAATTCAATATAATGGCCTATTCCAAGACCCGTAGATACCCTGTGTGTAAAAGTTCTGAATTGATAGACGATACCATGATGAAGGTTAGTATCGACCTTATTGATGTTCTAGTCGGACGAAGAAATGGAAAACTATTTGCATGTGACAATTCTTGTCCTCACAAAGGTGCATCTCTTTCAAAGGGCTGTCTTAATGGAGATAATGTTGTATGCTATATGCACGGATATGAGTACAATGTTTTTACCGGCAAACTAGAAAACATGAAATCTTGGAAAAAAGAGGACACATGGGTTGAACAAGATATGGAATGGAGAAAATCTGGAGACTTGATCATGTATAATGTTTCGGAAGAAGACGGAACTGTTTATGTTAGTTTAAAATAGATTTCATTTTCACCTAATCTTTGTCAAAAAGGCAGAAACCGAAACAGCGTAAAATTTTTCATCTATTTGAAATGTATTATAACAGGCAATTGTTGAATTTTATCTGTGGACCCGTAGCATAGCTTGGATAGTGCGGACGCTTGCGGAGCGTCAGGTCGTGGGTTCGAATCCCCCCGGGCCCGTATTGCATGTGACTACGAGCCCCGGCTATTTTTGATCAAAATTTTGTCATTTGGTAGTGTTGCAAGGTACTGCCAGCCTTCCGTTATCAGTTTTTCAAACTCTTCTACGGTTACTATCTTTTCTTTGCTTACATCTTCCTCTTTTTTCTGAGCTACTTCAAGGTCTAGGAATTCCTGACTCCTTCGAAAAGACTCTCGCATCTCGTCTGTTAGCAGTTTTGGAAGTATGCTCTTGTTTGTCGTGTACTTTGCTTCAATGGATCCCTTGTGACCCATGAAGAAGACACGAAAGTCATGTGCTATCTTCCCTCTTGACTCTGCGATTAGCAGTTGTGTATCAAAGAAGGCACGTAGAACATACGGTCTCCACGTAAAGCGAGGTCTCATTGATTCTCTTACCTGTTGTCCGATTACTGCGGTTGTCAAGAATTTCTTGCTCTGATGTCTTCCCCGATATGTCACAAGTTTCAAAGACGGTGCAATCACAGAGCTTTCAAGGTTCAGCGTTTCACCAGATGCTAGTCTTTCATTAAGATACGCAAGTATCTTTTCTGAGCCAGATTCTGTTATGAAAGTAAAGTAGCTGTGACCTGCTTTTGATAGTGTCTTTCGAACTATGATTTTAGGTGGCATCACTTGAAACCTTGCTATTCCTAGTACGATGTCAAGTTCTGGAAGATCTCTTATCATCAGTCCGTCTGTTGCGTCATGGTTTCCAACTACTTCGGGTCGCAGTCCTGACTTTCCTATCAATGCCATTATTGCGCCAGTTCGAAGATTTGCCCTGTTGAACATCTCTTTGAGTTCTGTCTCGTCTGGAACGCGCTCGTTTGCAAGTGAAGGTGTCGAGTCCACGTTTGCTATTCTTATCTTTCGCTTGATCTCAATGTCAAAGTGATGTAGCCACGATTTTACCGCAGTTACTATTGCCTTGATGTATTGAGGTGCGCTTTGTTGCTTTTCCATTGTAGTGATAGTGTCTTCTATCAGGTTTGCAACTGCACGCGAGTTCTTTTGACCCAGCTCGACTAGTTCCATCGGGGTTATCTTGTTGTTCTCGCAGAATCGGCTCAGCTTTCGTAGCCTGACGTCTGCTGTTACAAGACTGCTCCTTGACAGATTGTCGTACCATCTTCTGATGTCTTGGTTTGAAAGAAGGCTGTCTTTCTTGGTTGGTTTCGTTCGTTTCTGTTTTGCAGATGTTGTTTGTTCTGTACTATATGTCAATTTTTTTCCCACATCAGACCGCACTATGCGGTCCTCATCAGGTATAGCAAAAGACATTGCAGTATTTACCCTTTCCACCTTTCCTAATGGTTCTTGCAGATCTGCGTTAACGCTGATACCTTCGCTGGTCACTATACGGTATACGTTGTGTATATATTAATGACCTATTTTTATAAAAATCGACCTACCATTGACAGAGCGACCAGAAACAAAAACAATTGATGGCTCAAGAAAAAGAGAGCGCGTCATTATCAGAACTATCCGCTCACATCATGATATCCACCACAACAGGCTAAAGAGACTGGTCGTACCTAGTCATATGGCAACCAAGACATTTGAACGCATTATCAAAGACTTTGTTGAGCGCAAGATTATCAACGTACAAGACATCAAAAACCGCAAGCACTATAGCGTCCCTCTGGGCTTTCCGGACAGTTCTGTGAAGGTACATCTAAGCGAGCTGCTCCATCTTGTAGACGAGATGAGAGATAGATTAAGGGAGCTAAAGGGCAAGTATCCGAGATTCCCAAAAAACAAGAAGGAACAGATGGCACTTGAGCTCTCCCGCACATACTATGATACAAGGCTTCAGGTTATCAAGGTCTTTGAGCTCTTGGGAAAGAAAAGGCCAGTGACACTAGGGGAATATGATAGCCTGTAAGATATAGAGTACACATCCTATTCCCGTCCCGATTCTATCTTATTCCAGTCGCAGTCTCATCTTGTTTTAGTCTTGATACAACCTGTTGACATCTAAGATGTATCTTGTTGTAACCTAGTTGTAATCAGGATATGTCTGGTTGATGTCTACATTACGTCTTGTTGATGTCTACATTACGTCTTGTTTAGGTCTGTTGTAACCTTGTATTCCTCTGCATTCTTCCATATTCTGCTTGACTTTGCTTTGTTCTGGTCTTAGATTCTGCTTGATTTTGTTTGATTTTTGCTTGATTTTGGTTGCAACACCTTTAGGAACAAATCAGGCTAAAATTGGTTTTTTAGTGAATTTTTGCATTTGATGATATGGGATTCTCTATACTTTGGTCTAGAATTATCTTACCATGTTCTGTAAACACCAGAATCTACCCTAGCCATGAATACCAAAATTACCAAAATAAATCTTATATCTACATGATAATCTCAATTGTTGAATTGCATTTCCAAAACATCAAACATCTGTACTTTTTGCAAGGTAAATCCTGTCGTTCTCTTCTACGAACATGATCGTCTCTCCTTCCTGAAGATGGTACTTTTCTCTAACTTTTTTTGGTATGGTTACCTGAAACTTGTAGCTCATGGTCGTCATTCCAAGTATTTCCTTCTTTGAATCCTTTGTCATTATTGCTTTCCTTGATTGTAATGGATGTAAAGCAAGATTGATTAATTAGACCAAAGAAAGTAAAGAAACCTTGGAACGTAAAGATATTCATGAATTGAGGCTACGTACAGGGCAGAAATCAGTGATTATAGTAGCCTTAGTAATCCTCGGAATTGAAATACATTCAGCGCATGCAACATACTTTAATGACGAAATAACAATAATTCCTAAGCCTATTCCAGTAAACCATGATCAGATATTGCTCCTTGTCAGCAACTGGCCTTTTGTGGTTCAGGGATATCCTTATTCCTTTACAGTAAAAACATTGGATGAAAACCAGATAACAAAGACGACTCCACTGACAGAATGGGAACAAGACCAAGGCGAGCTTCAAGGCGTTCAAGTAAATGCCATTTTGTTCAATTCTCAAGGCCAGACGCTATACAAATGGTCTGGCCTGACAAATCAGTTTGGATGGTATTCAGGCTCTGTATTGATGCAGAACTATCCAGTAGACCAAAACTATTACGTAAAATTTACTGCAACGTATCCACACATGCACAATGCAACAAATTCAGCTCAGTTTGAATTGGTAGATGCTAGTACATTTGGTAAAGGTAAGTAAGGTAGTATTTCAGATGATGAATGTCAAATCTGATTACCAGAAAATATTGTTTGTTGTAATTCTTGGACTTGTCATCATCGGTGCAAATGTATCACAAATCTTTGCTCAAGTGCCATCTCAACCTACAATCCCAATCTGGATAAAAAATAATGCAAAATGGTGGTCAGAGGGACAATTGGGAGATAGTGATTTTGAAAAGGGAATTGAATACTTGATTGATCAAAAAATAATAAACATTCCGCCACAAAATCAGACAACATTAGTAGCACAACAAATACCGGCATGGGTAAAATCCACAGCAGGTATGTGGGCAAACGGGCAAATTTCAGATAGTGATTTTCTAAGGGGAATACAGTATCTGGCACAAATTGGAATAATTCAAGTTCATATAGATAATACGGCGGTAACTGTCACTCCAACACCGCCCATTACATCATCTGCCAATACCATATTAGGTAATTCTGAAACTCAACTCAACAATACCCAATCTACAAGCGTATCACAGTCTACCCAACCAACTACAAGTGAGACATCTATACAGCCGTCTCCAAATAAGACCTCGACTGTTCTAACAGTACCAATTACTACCAATACAACAAAACTATCTAACACCAGTCCTACCGTAACGCCTACCGCTAACCCAATAAAATCAAACGTTGATTCTCTGGTTGGCAATGGAGTGAGCCTAAAGATAAATGGCAATGTGGCCAGTGGTACTCTAATTATTGCAGGAATACGATACAATGCTCCTAGTTTACTCATATCAGAACAAGGCAATCAAATCCAGTTACAAGGAAACCTGCAAACTTCAGACACATCTATGCTAGAGGTTGTGGGCATGCCCACAAGTGGAAACGAATACAACTTTTATGGAGTAATTTCAGATAATGGTAAATCCACGCCGGTCACATTCACTGCCTTGCTTAATGAAGGAACCAATCAAGCTAGTACCACATCGAATCAGCCTACCAGTGTTGCACCAAACAAAGTACAAATGCTTCCGATGTTGATGTTATACGCCCAATCTGATGAGGTCTACATGGGATATCCATATGACCTAGCGGTGAAAATATTTGATCCAAAAACCAACCCGCAGAAGATTTTTGATCAATCCCTAGGTGGAATTCCAGGTGTAACCATAAACGGAACTATACTGGATCCAAATAATGCAACTTTTGCCAGTTTTTCAGGCAAGACTGACAACAACGGCCTTTACCAATATCAAGTGCAAACTACATACTATAAGGGTTGGCAAGAAATATTCAAGGTGCTTGTAAATGCAACTAAAAGTGGCTATGCACAACAATTTGCCACAATGTCATTTGTAACATTGTATCCTAACCAAGGTGGTTCTCAACATTGTTCATCTACTATACCTATTGCACCTACGGACCTTTCAGCAACCGCAGTACCACCAACACAAGTGAATCTTTCTTGGACTGCATCTACAGGAGCAACAGGGTATAACATACTACGTGGTATTACATCAACTGGTGAATCTTCAACTCCAGTAGGTACAACAACGGGAACGACATTTTCCGATACAGGTCTGACTCAGGGTAAGACATACTATTACGTTATACAAGCAACCAACTGTGCAGGCAAATCTTCTAACAGTAACGAGGTACCCAAGATGCCTTGATTCATTGAACTTCCAAATTATTGAGGAAGTGTTAGCATTTGATCTTTACTTAACCTAAAGTTTTACAAGAATTGTTGTTTTTAATAACCTACTAAAATTTACTGTAAAAATTAAGGAGAGATTTCTGACAAAGTGGAATTATTTTTTGAGCCTGATACTGATGGAGGTCAATATACCAGAAGAAGCAAAAAAGATAAAAATTTGGTAGGAGTTTTGTAGCTACTCCAATAGATTCTGCCGTTATTTTGACTTCATTTCTTGCCATATCCAAATCCTCTGTGAGTAGAGACACCTGTGGACCCATTCTGTGTCTTTTTGTCAGGATAATTTCTATTCAATCTTTATATCATCGCTAACATTGTTCCTTAACAAGGTGTCGCAATCCATTATAAATTATCTATACACAAACTATTATGAAATCTGGGAACGATGGGCATTGCTTCACAGAGCTACGTAAGGTGTGTAGGTGTGATAGATTTTAATTGGTTTATCTCTAGAAAACATTTCACAACTTTGAACCATAGAGCATCCATATCTACAAGAAATCTTGTCTTGATGATATTTATTGCAGTTTCTATTTCTGCAGTTTTCCTCATGCCACAGCATGCATTTTCTACTTTGACATTTACTGATTATTCTAACGGCACGGCAACTACCGGAACTGGCAATTCCTCTACAACCCAGTCGTTTAACAGTACGGGAACCGCTAATACCTCTTCATCTACAACTAATAGCACATCTTCAGGAACTGGTAATACTTCATCTACAACTAATAGTACGGGAACCGCCAGTTCCTCTTCAACTCAAACTTCAAACAGTACCGCATACACATCTGGCACCAATTCAAGTTCAACACAATCATCTGGTAACAATCAAACCACATCTACTACAACATCAAATGCAACACAGACAAGCAACATGACTCTTACCACATCAAATGCTACAAACACAACAAGTACCCAGTCTACGCAAAGCTCAGAATCCCCTAGCCCCACACCAGCACCAGTAGAGTCAAGCCCTGTTATATCTGAGCCCAGCTCTGGCTCTATAGATGAATCTTCTCCTGTTATAACAAGCTCAGAGGTCACATCTTCAGCCAGCAATGAATCTGCAGTATCACCAAGTATAGTGATTTCGGGCTTGAATGACTCGATAATAAACAGTACAAACACAAACTCAAGCATAGTTTATTCCACAACCGTATACACCGGAGTCCCAATCCTGCCCTCATCACTCTTGCTTACAAATGACCAGTCATACTATGCATATGGTGATGTTGTGACGCTAAAAGCAATACTGCCTGGTATGGTTCTTCAAAACATTGCGCTTGTAGTTGCAGACCCTACTGGCAATGACATTGTATCAAGGACAGTAACCACAGGCAACAATGGCACAGGCGAGCTACAGTTCAAAATTCCATCCAATTTCCAGACAGGTG
>JBOGQT010000069.1:0-23897 GCA_050749105.1 Nitrosotalea sp.
ACAAGAAAAAAATAGCTGAATCTATTGAACTCTACAAAGTTAGAATCAATCAACTAGACGAGGAACTCAAAGGGCAAAATTTTAGCAGTGAACAAAGAAATACTTTGGAATCTGAAAAAATAATTGCTAACATAGAACTAGCAAAACTACAAAACCCTAAAACTTTATAGTTATTAACAAATCCAAAATAAGTTAATAGAAAATAAAAAAAGTGCATTGGCTCACTTCATGGGATGTGCACAGTTTCTACACTAAAGACCTATTCTGACAATTATCAAAAATTTTTTAACGCAATACTTATTGGTCATCATGACCAAACTATATAAGAAATGAAGAAAAGGGGTTACCTAGTTTTTCTAATTGTAATATCAGCAGTTGTGGGCGGTCTTGGGGGATATATGGTAATGCCAAGACACAATGGCCGTGACATTTTATCTACAATGCTTGCAACAGGTGGGGTGACGGATGCCCCTGTTCCAAAAGATATTGTCACGGTAATGATTCATGACAAGGAAGGAAACCTGATTGCCAAGCAAACAACAAACAATATCATAACTACGGCAGGAGCTGCATTTTATTGCATCCAGGCAGGTCTTTGTGTGGGCGGAGCTAGTGGTGCAATAGAAAACCCAAACATAAGTGCCATCACAACTCCATACTATTGGGTTGCGTTTATCAACGGTACAGGGCCCAACACAGATGAGCCAACTGCAGCCGACTGCTCTGTATCAAGTACTAACCAACTGAGCGGTCAAACTACCGGAAGCGGATCTTCGACTACATGTACCATTAACTTTGGATCTGCACCTGCCCAGTATCCGTCTGGCGCAAATAATGTTATTGCGACACTCTGTGTTAGCGCAACATCTTGTTCAGGTGATCTGAGATCTTCTTCTGGAATAGTGGATACTGCTGCAAGTTCATACACGCTAGCTACAACACTGTTTAACGGCTGCAGTCCAAACAATAACGGCACAGCACCAACCTCTGGAACATGTGTTAACTCACAGCAAACTACAGTGTTCTCAAATAACCTAAGCCAGAATCTGACCATCACAGGCCTTGCACTGTTGGGTGGAAGTACAGGTAAAACAGCGGCAACAGGTCCAGGTCCAATAGTGATAGCGGAAGCGGCTCTATCCCCACATGTTTCACTAAACCCGGGTGACACCATCCAGGTTACGTGGCAGCTCACAATTTAGCCTGATTTTTCGTCATTTTGTTTTGAAAAGATACCCGCGCCAATTCAAAATCACATGTATCTAACAATCTCGCAACACTGACGCCCTATTATGTCAATTATGGAAGTCATACCTCATCTTAAAATACAATTTACGCGTAATAATATCATGCAAGGCTCAAGCGCACTAGATGTCTATGACTTGAAAAAAGCCCACAAGTCTCTAAAGATGCTTCTCATCGATAGAAGCAACGAGTTTCACATACTTGCTCGTGGCATTGGCTATCCGACCAATATGAAAGACTGGGAACTGATAGTGCTGAATTTTTGCCTTGATTTTGTAGATTGCTTCAATACGTGGTCTGCTAATGCTGAACCTGATCATCACCATATCCACAAGTGCATGACCCAGATGAGACAGATGGCAAGCGGCAAAGCAAACATGACCGAAGTTACACACCTTCAGAATACCGCATACCTAATTGCAGAAGATTTTAAAGCAATTTACAAAAGAATGGAATAAAAAATCTGGTAATTTTATAATCTTACAAGAATGCGCAATTAACACTGTTTCATGTGTTTCATGAATTCTTCTCCTGCTTTTTTTATTTCATCAGGAGTCATGTCTTTTTTCTTGGTCGAAATACTCCAGACATGCCCGAAAGGATCTATGATTGAGCCAAATCTGTCTCCCCAAAATGCATCCATGATTGGTACCTGTGGTTTCGCTCCTGCAGCGATAGCCTTGTTATACGTATCATCTGAGTTTTGTACATACAAGAAAATTCCACCACTTGGTCCTCCTACTGATTGTGGAGACAGGCATCCCATTTGCGGATGTTCATCATTTAGCATGATGACAGAATCGCCTATCTTTATCTCAGCATGCATTATGCTTTTTCCATCTGGACCTAGAAATCTCATTATCTCCTGTGCCCCAAATGCTTTTTTGTAAAACTCGATTGCGTCAGATGCTCCTTTTACGGTCAAAGTTGGAGTCACATTGTGATATCCATCTGGTATTGGTTTTACCATGACGATATGATCTGAAAAATTGATTTTAAACTTTACTCCAATATTTTCTATATTCTAGTATCACGTGACCAGACTCGAGATATTTTGACTTGTCATGACACACAAGTCTTTCATCTTATGGCAGTGTGTTTTTTACGAACATCCTATACCATATACTCTTGAGCTAATACTCACTTGTAGGTGTGATTAATGAATCTCATGACGTACATCTCAAATCTAACAAGAGAGAATCGTTAAAGTCATACATCAATGAAATTAACAATTTTGAAAATAAGAGACACAAATACCAACATGATGATACACCAAAGCACAAATGTAAGATACTACCAAATAAATCCATGACCGGCAATGTGGCAAAATCTAAAATAAAAATATCAAAATTTTTAGCAATGATAGTTTTTGCAGTTGGGGTATTGGTCACAATTGGCTGGATCTTCAACGTGCCAGTTCTAGAATCAGTGCTACCGCACCAAGTAACTATGAAATTTAGCACTGCAATTTCTTTTGTTTCTAGCGGTGTTATACTCTATTCGATTTCCAAAATACAGGAGGGAAAACTAGGAGTTGGAGGAATTGCCATAGCCGTATCAGGCACGGTAATTTTTCTATTCATGGCTACCTTTCTTGTATCAAATCTTAGTGGCACATACACAGGAATCGAGAATCTGTTTGTAAAAGAGACACATAATGAAAACACCACGGTTCCAGGAAGACCGGCAATACCTACCATGATTGATTTTATCATGATAGTGGTGGCAGGAATATTTTCTCAGACAAATTATATCAAATTAAAAAAACTCTCGTTTTGGATTGGTCTTACGATACTGCTCTCTGCAAGTCTTAGTCTGATTGGATACATGACAAATTTGCCGTATCTCTATTATTACATAGAAGGATGGAGCACCGGAATGGCAATTCATACAAGCGTACTGTTTGTCTTGTCAGGTGCAGCACTGGTGGTTTTGAAATCTCACTATCCCATACAACATGAAACCGTTAGATCCGTTAGATTGCGAACAAAACTAATCTCGTTATTTCTGACGGCATCAGTCATTCCAGCCATCTTCATTGGTACACTGAGCTACAATTTGGCCAGAAGCTCAGAACCTATTGGTACGCTAGGAAATGGAATCATGATACTTGTATCAGTGACTGTCTTTGGTGCGATAGTTTTTGCCTTGATCACATCAAAATTCATCTCAGAACCAATTACTAGGTTAAAAAAAGCAACTGAAAAACTAGCTGAAGAAAATTTTGATGTGAGTGCAGAAGAGAACTCCACTGATGAAATAGGCGAACTTGGAAAGTCATTTAATGAGATGACTAAAAGTCTGAAAGCGGCCAGAGAAAAGCTCGTATCGGCTGAAAAATTAGAATTATCAGAGAAACGAACAATGAGCCAATACGAAGAACTCAAAAAAACCTATGAAGTTCTTTCTATAGCCGAGAAGAAATATAGGAATCTTTACGAGTATTCGCCTGATCTACTACGTTCCATATCTGCCGATGGAATCATACTAGACTGTAATGAAAATTACGCAAAAAGCCTTGGATATACCAAGGATGAGGTAATTGGCAAGTCGCTCTTAGAGCATACTGCCAAAAAAAGCCTCAAGGAATTGACAAGAGGACTTGAGGAATGGGCCAAGACTGGCAAGATAATAAATCAGACAATATGGCTCAAAAGAAAAGACAATTCAGAATTCCCTGCGCTTCTTAGCGGAACAAATCTCTATGATAAAACTGGTACTGTTACTGGAAGGACAGTTTCCTTGCGAGACATGACGGAAATCTATGCGGCAAAAGAAGCACTCGAGGAAGAAAAAGCCAAGAGATTGATGACAGTAGGCGAGTTATCTTCAAAATTCTCACACGATATCAGAAACCCATTAAGTGTAATTCACAATGCTACAGAAATATTAAAAATTCGTAGTCAAAACAAAGATGAAAAAGAACTGTCACTAATTGAGATGATTGACAAGTCCGCTTTACGAATATCATATCAAATCGAAGACATATTGAATTTTGTCAGATCTACTGATATTAAAAAGGAGTCTTGTTCGATATTACAGATTCTAAACTCTTGTATTGATAAAATCAGATTGCCTCATAATATCAAGATCAACATGCCTAAAGACGATCTCTTGGTGGATTGTGACAGGGTAAAATTAGAAATTGTCTTTGAAAACATAATTAATAATGCAATTCAGGCTATTGACACCACTGCGGGTGAAATCACCGTACATATCAAAAAGGGAATTGGTGATAGTATAATAACAATTTCAGATTCTGGACCTGGAATACCTTCTAGTGTATTGCCACAAATCTTTGAGCCATTATTTACAACAAAAAGATCTGGAACAGGCCTTGGATTGCCAACCTGTAAAAATCTAATCGAACAACATGGATGGACATTAAGCGTGAAATTACCCTCCACCTTTATAATCAAAATACCAAGTAGAGAATAAAATTTTGAAGCCTTACCGCCTCTAAATCCAAAGAACTATGATGCGTATGGGTTTGAAACTGCTAACGCCTTACTACAAAACACAATGAAAAGTAAATCGCCAGAACATTTATTCCAAAAAGCATTATGTATTGCACTAAAACAAGAAAATGATAATGAAAGGCAGCAAGTTTTCTCAGCAACGTGACAAGTCGTTTGAGCGTTTTAGGTATGTCATGGCAGGCTCTTTGGGGACAGGAATTATAATTATGATTGTCTTATTTGTATTTCATCCCTTGGATGTAATCGAGCAATATGCCACCCAACAAAGTTTTTCGGCAATGGAGGCTCAAATTTGTAATACGCAACCTGTATCTGAGAACAACTCCAAGATAGTAATCTTGACATTTGATGACAGCAGGAAGAGTCAATCCCAGTATGCAGAGCCAATACTTCAAAAATGTGGATTTAAGGCAACTTTTTTTACTGTCTGCAATTTCATTGGCCAAGACAGTACCCGTATGACCTGGGATGACATTGCTACATTACAAAGCCAAGGAAACGATATAGAATCACACACGATGAACCATTATGACCTGATACATCTTTCCATGGCCGACTTGGATTATGAGGTAGGACAATCTCAAAAGTGTCTGCTGGAACACCATGTCAACAGTACAATCTTTGCGTCGCCCTATGGTGACGGTGCAGGCAACAAGACCATAATTGATACGGTTTCCAAATATTACATGCTTGGGCGAGAAGGATATGCGCCATTGATGTATCTGCACTGTGATGAATGGAAAACGTTCACACATCAAACAGATTGCAGAACCTATTCTGATGATGGGCAGCCAAACTTTGCTTCAAGATATTCCATCAGGGCATGGGATCACAACTATTATGACATTTACTTTAATCACAATGACACTAGGACATTTAGTGAATTTGTCAATGAGGTAAATGCAGAAGCCAAATTCAACGTAAATGAAACCAGGGCAATTCCAGTGATTGTATATCATGATGTTAGCTTTAATGAAAACCAATACAATACAGACCCAGACCTGTTCTCCAAAGAGATGAACTATTTGTCTCAAAATGGTTTCAAGGTGATAACAATGGCCGATCTAGGCTATGATACAAAGAGCAATCATCTGTATGTCAAATAACGGTCTTTGTAGGACAAATAAATTCCGACTCCAACTAGAGATTAATTTTTCAAATCCAGGTGCTATGGTATGTTTTTTATGAACAAACTGTACCGTATCCCTTTTGAGCTAAGGGAGGATTTAAGAGAATGACTGTAATTTTGGGACATATCAGGGGTATGATCTTGAAGAAAGATGTATTGATAATAGAAGATAGTCGCGCTATTTCTCTTCTACTTGCTGAATTTTTAAAGAAACTTGACTACGAAAAGGTCCACTCTGCGGGCACTGGCAAGGAAGGAATAACAATATTTCAAAATCTCACAAACAACGGAATAGTGCCTATAGTTTTACTTGACTATTCGCTACCTGACACAAATGCAAATGAGGTTATATCGCAATTATTTGATATCAGGTCTGACGTCAAGATAGTGATGGAAACAGCTGAAGATAAAGAAGAACCGGTTATAAAAGAAGCAATCAGACAAGGAATCTACCTTTATTTACAAAAACCAATCAGGTTTGATAACATGAAAAACATTATGAAAATAATTGAGGAAGAAGATGCAGTATTGAAGAACGCTTCAACTAGCTCTGACAAAAATATCGATTCATACTTACTTCCTAAAACGGTCATAAGTCTAGCTAGGCTTACAGAATACAGTAGCCAACAGACAGAACAATTGTTAGTTTATCTAAAAAATCTAGAATCACAAGGCAAAGTGATACCTATATCTGATCTTAAGGAAATTGCGTGTAATCTTTGCAACTCGGTTAGAATAGAACAAGATTTTCATTGTCCATCGTGTAATTCTCATGATTTTAGCCAAGCCAAACTAATAGAGCATTTCAAGTGTGGTAATGTTACCCAAGAAAACACGTATGAAAATAACATTTGTCCAAAATGCAGAAAAGAACTAAAGATCATAGGGGTAGATTACAAAACAATTGACAATTTCTATATATGTAAAAGTTGCAAAGAAAAGTTTCCAGAACCATCTGTCAAATATATCTGTGGAAAATGTAATAATAAATTTGGAATAGAGCAAGCAAACTGGCTCACAAGCAAAGCATTCAAAGTGATAAATTGAATTGGCATCTGATAAATCCAGTTTTCAAAAAACCAGGAATATCAGATGAATCATGTCATGAAAAATACTGACAAGGCTGATCCTTTACTATTTGTAATAACGGGCTCTATCTTTGGAGTGCTCTTTCTCATGGCATACCTATTGTTTTCAGTCACTAGCATGATAGCAATAGGAATTGGGGCTGCACTTGTCGCATATCAAATTACGACGTTACAAGGAAGACTTGCTTCAAAATTCAAATACGGAACACGGTTTCCATCATTTTTTCTCATCTTTCTTGTGGTGTCTCCAGTTGCATTTGGAGTCGCGATTGGACTTGATACATATTCAATTCAAAAATCCCTGGTAAATGCAATTCTGTTATGGGGACTAACCTTGACATTTTGGAGCACGCTTTTGTTTATACCATTATCTCTGTATGGCAAGTACCGAGAAGCGACAATACCCGAACTGATTTTATATCCAAAAATAAGCGTTCTAGTCCCAGCTTACAATGAAGAAAAGGTCATCGAACGAACAATCCAGAGTCTGATTGAAACAAAATATCCTGACAAAGAGATCATAGTAATAGACGACGGAAGCAAGGATAATACACTTCAAATCATTAACAAATACAAACGACAAATCAAGGCATTGCACAAGGATAACGGAGGAAAAGCAAGTGCGATTAATTTTGGTCTTGCATATTCTACAGGGCAAATAATTGTTGTAGTGGATGCTGACACAATAGTTGGACTAGATGCGCTTGTTTATTTGGCTAGGGGATTTTCTGTCAGTGAAAATGTTGCAGCTGTTGCAGGAAACATCAAAGTGAGAAATAGAAAAAACTGGCTTACATGGTGTCAAGCAATAGAGTATGTATCAGGAATTCAGATTGTAAGGCGAGCATTGGATGTATTTGGAGCCATATCTGTAGTGCCAGGATCTTTAGGTGCTTTTCGGAAAAGTACACTTGAAGAGATTGGAACGTATCATAAAGATACACTTGTGGAGGATTTTGATGTTACACTCAAGATTTTAAAGACAAAGCTTGTGATTGCAGGCAGTACAAAAGCTACTGCATATACCGAAGCGCCTGAAACTCTCTACAGTTTATACAAACAACGGAAGCGATGGTACGGGGGAAATCTCCAGGTGTTTTCAAGGCATGCCGATGCATTGGTAAACCCACGATTTGGTCTTTTGCAGCGACTTGTCTTTCCATACATGATATTCTCAAGCGTGGTTATGCCTTTTGTCGGATTTATAACAATAGGCACTGCGATTTATGCGGCGATATTGGGAAACGGTATCTTTGTACTTGAGATATTTGGAATCTTTACTGTTCTTCAATATATGCAAGTAGCATTGGCAGTTAGAATGGATGACGAGGATCCAAAGTTGATATTCTATGGAATATTTTTAGTAGTGGGATACAAACACATACTTGACTTTCTTTTGATAAGAGCTGTTTTTGAAAAGTTATTTAGAAAAAAAATGGTATGGACAAGTGCAGAAAGGGTGGGATATGATTAATTTACAAACCTTTAGCATCTTCTTAATTGCACTACTTGGATTTGTGTTTCTGCTTCCAACTCATGCGTATGCAGAAACAATGGGCTCAATTGCTGTCAGTTTATCGTATTCCAATGGTGATATAGCGGATTATTGGCCCGTATCTCTAAAAATTTATCAAGACTCTAGCACGGTGCCGTATAGCATGATTGAATCTCTGTCGGGAAATCCATTCAATATAGTATCTTTGCCTATAGGGCATCAATACAAAATTGAAGCATATGTCAATGGTCTTCATGCATCTGATTCTTATGCTGATCTACAACAATCGCATGAAGATCTAGACGTAATATTGCCTCTGTCGGGAGGAATGCGTCTTGATGTGTTTTATAATGATGGTGTAACACCAATCCCAAATGCTACAGTCAATATTGTATCTCTTGATAACAAGACTTGGGCCCACGGCTCAACTAACATAAATGGCCAGACGTTGCGATTTTGGCTAGAGCCTACTGTTTTTGAATTTGATCACTATGTTGCAAACATTGGAATTGGAAGCCATCTTGTTTATTCCAAGTCGCCAGTTTTTCTTTTGCCTGGTATGTCACAAGAGATCCAAGTAGTAACATCTTGGCCACCTGTGATAAACAGTCTGGTAACAGTCCAAGTGTTAGATGCCAACCAAAAACCTCTTACCTCCAACAATAATCTCACAGTAGATGCATTTGATGGCAGCGGAAACAAGATATCTCAATCCATGGTAACATCAAGAGGAGACGCATATTTCTACAATTTCAAAGTAGACGATTATCAATTCAAGGCAATAAGAAACAATGACAGCTCTGAGTGGGGAAGCCTAAATGCAACAATAGATGGTTCAAAAACAATGTTTACCCTGTATGAAAATCCACAAATTATGCCTCCAATAACCCACGCTACATCACCGCAAGTTTTGCCACGCCAACTTGCAGCTAATTGTAATTGTGTGGCATTCAGATTGGACAATATCCAAGATTATTGGTTAGACAATGTACAAGCCAAGGTAATTGATACGTTTTACCAAAAAAATGCAAAACAAACACTGGGAATAATTGCTAATGTGTTTGGAAGTGATTCCAAGTTAACTAGTCAGATACGGGCAGAATTGGGAAATATTGACATTGCAATAAATGGTTGGAATTTTGAGGATTTTACTGCACTTAACCAGACACAACAACGGCAACTACTAGAGCAATCTCAGCACAAGATTGCTTCACTTTTTGGGGTTACGCCATATGTCTTTATTCCGCCTTTTGGAAAGGTAGATAATGATACTTTTTTTGCAATGTCAAATAGTTCAATTGACTTTCTAAGTACAGCTTCAAGTGTCACGTTACCACCTTCACTTGAAGACAAGATTCAACTCATTCCTACCAATGTAATACTTGGATATTCTAATGCCAATCAAAACTATACCAATGACGTAATTGTATCTAATATAAAAAATACCATTAGCAATTATGGTTTTGCAGTTGTTACACTTAATTTCCAAGATTATGCACAACAAAATGGAACAAATAAAATTAACATACCAGACGCAGCAAAGATCCAGAAACTCGAAGATCTGATAGATACAATAGAAAACGACGGTATCAAGATAGTAACCGTAGAAGAAATATCTAACAAAACACATTCGACAATTCAAATCCCATCTTGGGTAGAAAATAACGCAAAATGGTGGTCAGAAGGATCATTGAGTGACAGCGATTTTGTAAAAGGGATTCAATACCTGATTCAACAAGGAATACTCCAGATTCCTCAAACTTCAGCCAGTGCCTCTACGTCCCAATCAATTCCATCTTGGGTAAAAAATACGGCCGGATGGTGGGCAAATGGGCAGGTCTCTGATGATGAATTTGTAAAAGCAATACAGTATCTCATAAGCAATGGGATAATCAATCCTGGCAGTAATCAGTAATATTACAATTGAAAATTATACACATTTTACCACCAATACAACAACCGATGACTGTGTGTATTTGAGATTATTTCGATTCTAATACTGTACCTTTCTTCCGATGGAATAATCGCTACCGCATTTTGGGCATATGAACACAGCCCATCCTATTTGGTTAAGGACTATATCTTCATCTGAATGATTTGCACATGTTAATTTTTGTTCCATGAAAAAAACCTGCAGATCTTTCTTAAAAGACTGACGTAGCTTTCCTTCTAGCTTCCAACTCTTTTCTTGTTCAACACATGTTATATAACATACTGAAAATGAGGCCATGTTTTTCTGAACTGTGAAAAATAAATTGAAACTGTAAGGAAGCTTTTGGTTGGGGTTAGGAGAACTCTTCATTTCCTCCTACAGTCTCGTGATAAGAATGGTACTGGTGTAAATTAAGTACCATGTAACATTGTTCTGTAAAATAATTATTGTTTGACATGTGATATGTTACAGCAGAAATTGCAAGCGATTGCAAGAGTTTGACTAATGCATAAATATCATAAAAAGAAACAGGGTTCCAATGACTAGAATACTGACTGCGGCAACGATATCCTGTCTGCTAGTACTAACTGTGATTACTACAAGCGGAATTCTGGGAACAAGTTCTGTGGCAAATGCATTCTCTGTACGAGATGGCAAACCACACTTTGGGCCAAATGCTCACTTTGATAATAGGAACATTGGCACATGCCCAAACCAGAACTTTCTTGCAGCTCCTGATGTAAAAGGAACTAAAAAAATCCTTGACATTACTTATCTTGGACAAAATGATGAGGATTCAGGAATTGGAGCTTACTGGGCACTTGATCGTCTGCACGAACACCTGACTGTTTGGCAATTTCCAAATGGGACATTTTATGCACTAAAACTGTATAATGGAATATTCATAACACCACAAGGTGCAACCGATCCTGCTGGCACTACCACACAAACCGAGTCCTCATTTGGTACAATGGTGGGTGGCTATACAGCTACATTTGGAGGCACATTCACACCAGGAACTCAACCAAAAAGTGGAGATATTGGAACATTCAACTATGGCGGTACCGCAAGTGATGTTCTTCTAAACTCGTATAGCACACAGAAAGGTGATGCGACACCATATGACTTCTTGTCTGCATACTTTACAAATGCAGAGAGCAGTTTTGAACAACCGCACTGGGGATGGGCATACAAACTAGATCCAATGTTTGAGTCTGTCACATCGGCAAACCAATGGTGTAACTACAATACAGTAGACGGCGGAAACTCTGGCAACATAAAAACATAAAACCTACACACCTTTTCTTTTTATTTTTACATTCCTGACTAGATAGAAATGATATACACACATGCTTGGCTCAAGTCCATGCATGTTTTTACGAATATCTCCAAGAAGCGAAGATATAGTTCTCTTGTGTAGCCATGACTGTAGTAATGATTAAAAAACTGGGATTTCTACTTACAGGTCTTACAAACAAAATAGGCAAGTTTGACCGCAGATCAATACTAGGGCTTGTTTTACTGTTATCGCCATACATTATAGGTGCAGTGACTCGTCAATCCACCTCTGTAACTAACGTACTTCAAAAACACTATCCAACATGTGATTCTTTCATCCATGGGCTTTGTATTCCAACGATGTATGTTCCAATACCACTCGTAGGCATTGGATATCTTGTCATAAATATGACCTCATTTCTTCTTAGCGCATCATTATTTCTGATTGGTTTTTTCCTAGTTAAGAAAAAATCCTAATGCTCAAGTCATGTAATGACACAATTCTATGGAGACAAATTTTTTCCGAAACAAAACTAGCCTAAAACAATATACTTTATTTTTTTTACTCAGAATTCCAGGTCTGGTTCAGATATCCCGGAACTAGCCCAGGGGAGAGCCTGACTGCGTTGTAGTATATTCCGGCTGGAAAGATCTTAAAGGTGCCGTTGAACTGTATCACTGACAAGAGGGACTGGGACAGACTTGACACTTGGTTACCAAGACCTAACTTTGCAGGGTCACAGGGTTGGTTGATGGCCTTGTGAGAACCAACAATGGCAATGGTACAGTCTCCAGCATTGCTGTTCCAATATTTGACATCTCCAAGATACAGCGTATCGTTATCATAGTATAGCGGAGGTGCAGTGGCTTGTCTTCCAAGTGGAGTATCTGCAGTATATTCTACATAGCTCAGAGAATCAACGTATGGACTCTTTGAGGCCTGCACTTCGATTACATATTCACCTACGCGCAACCATGGAAGATTAACTGAAAAACTTCCTTGTCCGTCTGTAGTTGTCTGTATTTGTTTTGCCGATATTGTAACTGTAACTGTGGCATTACTGACTGCTATGCCGTTCATGTCTGTGACTGTACCTGATACAATTGGTGTTGCTTTGATCAAAGTTGGAGTTATCACAGGCTGTACGGTAAGAATCAGTGCTGGCTGCTGGTCTGAATATGCAAGTTGTGTAAAACCAAGTATTATCAAAAACCCAAGAAGGGATGCTACGGTCTTCATTTACGTAATCTTTTGTTATATCTAGTAAAGATCCTAAATTCAATAATGCGATCCATTTTGTCTAATGTTTGATCTAGTCCAATCTCTTCACTCTCTCATTGCACCAATTCTGTCTTGCAAATTATTGCAATCGCATACATAATGTCTTGAGATTAAGACAAATGTAATTATAAAACAATCACATGCAAACTGTGAAAACCATGTCTGGGAAAATAACAATCAACGCTAACAACCTTGTTTTTGAAATTCATGGTGTAGATGTTATCTTGGCAATGAAAAAAACAATTACTGTACAGTTAAGCCACATTGTATCTGTTTCAACTGATAAAGTACCATGGGGAGTCTTTGAGCAGCTAAAAGTTGTAGGTACCGCAATCCCAGGACTTGTCAAGGATGGAACGTATGTGACACAGGGCGGCTTTGTATTTTTTGAGATGCACCATCCAGACAAGTGCATAACTGTATCTTTGAACCATGAATCATACAAGAAGATAATTTTTGAAGTAGACGACAAGGACGCTGCAGCAAAGCTGATAAACGATGCGATAGGGAAAAATCAAAACTAGATAAATTAAATCATATGGTATGATGTAGTTGAAATTTGAAGAGTTTTGAAACGAAAAAAAAAAACACTTGCAACACTTTATCTATATACGAAATAAAGTGATAGTAACTGACAAAAAATTGCCAAGTAACTTTTCTAAACTTGTCATCGGTATAGTATTTTGTACAATTCTTGCCATCATGGGGCAACACGGTGCATATGCTACCACATATTCATTCCAGCATGCCGAGGATCTAAAGCACCTGATAAACTGGCAAGATTACGGCCCAGATGCCTTTGCGCAGGCCAAGCAAGAAAACAAGCCCATTTTGCTGTTATTGACTGCGCCCTCTTGGTGCTATTACTGTCAGGTCTATGAAAGCGAGGATTATCTGTACAACCCAGATGTTGTCAAGCTAGTAAACCAGGGCTTTGTTCCAATATACGTCGATTCTGACGAGCGTCAAGATCTGACAAGGCAGTACCTGGAAGGTGGATGGCCGTCAACTACGGTACTTGCACCTGACGGGCAGAGGCTCTTTGGATATTCAGGGCCAAGACCCGTACAAAACATGCTGGCAAATTTCCAGGAAACGCTAGCATATGTCAACTCTCACAACTTTACATCAAAAATTTCCCTCAATTATACAAGGGAACAACAGGTTGTCATACCAGAAAAACAACTAGAAGCTTTGCCTGGAGCATATGCCAATTACAACCTAAACCTATATGATACAATTTATGGGGGATTTGGAACAGGAGAAAAGTTTCCAGAGGCAAGAACACTTGATTTTTTTCTTGACCTGTATCAAAATACCGGAAACAAGGCCTACCTAAATCTAGTACAGAACACGTTAAGAAACCAGTACACCAACATACAAAATCTCACAGACTACAAGCTGTTTGACCCCATAGACGGAGGATTTCACAGATATGGCACCACGCGAACATGGAGCCCGCCACACTATGAAAAGATGTTATACGATAATGCAAAACTTCTCAAGACATACGAGCATCTACTGCTGATAACTCCTGACGACCCAATGGTATCTGATGTAGTAAACAAGACTGGAAATTATATCGAGAAAAATTGGTATGACACACAAAACGGGGGATTTTATGGAGACACTGATTCAAGTCCTGAAGAGGCATACTATATGAAAAATCCCAGACCTGCTGAAAAACCAGGAATTGACAAGACCAAGTTTTCAGACTGGAACTCGGAAGCAATAATTGCATATCTTTACATGTATAACGCAACAAAAAATCCAAAATACAAGGAAATCGCAGACAACTCGCTTCTCTTTTTTGAAAATAATATGGTATCTGACAAGGGTGTATACCACTACCAAGACGCAAACGGCACAAGGGCAGTCAGGGGAAGCCTCCTGGATAATTCCTACATGCTTCTTGCTTTTGTCGATGGGTATGATACTCTTGGCAATCCAAGTTACTTGCAAACGGCACAAACCATTGCAAACTATACGCTTGATAACCTGTATGACTGGTACAGCGGAGGCTTTTTCGAGAGAAACAGCCCTGACACAAACCTCTATCCACAGGGCCAGCAGGTAAATCTTGCAAAACCATCGGAAGAGAACGGGATAATCTCATATGCCTTACTGAGACTCTACAAAGATACCAACGATATTGCGTATCTTGATTCTGCAATCAAGACAATAGGAAACCAGGCAGACCACATAGAGCCACTAGATGAAGGATACTATTATGTCAAGGCTGCACAGTTTGTGCATGACAATAATATAATGTTAGACTTTGAAAACGACCAAGATAATATTGGTCAAATCGAAAAACAAAATCAAGAAAACTTTTGGTTAAATAATATGGTAAACAACACGACTGGAAATTTTGTCCAGTCGCAGACAGGACTTGACAATCTGCAGGGACCATTGTTTTTGCTTGTACCGGTTGCAGTCTTTTCGGGATTTATCTCGTTTGCATCTCCATGTACGCTTCCTATCTTGCCAGCATACGTGGCCTACACGTTTCGAGCGTCAAAAATGAATATTATCGGCATGTCTGCCTGCTTCTTTTTTGGCTTGAGCATAATCTTTGTACTGCTTGGCATGTCTGCAACTCTTGCGGGGGCCTACATAAAATCAAACATTGGAACATTCTCAGAGATTGCAGGAATTGCAATGATATTCTTTGGTCTATATACAATATCTGGAAGGGGAATCTCTATCTTGAAGATCACGCCAAAAAGTCCAGCCACATACTTTGGTGCATTTGCGTTTGGCTGCATACTTGGCATGTCATGGACACCGTGTGTTGGCCCAATACTTGTCGGCATTTTGCTTCTTGCTGCAACAACTGCTTCGATCTCAATAGGAGGCTTGCTGTTGTTTTCCTATGCTGCTGGTCTTGCAATCCCGCTCATGCTTGTCTCTGTATATGTCGGTAGAGTAAACCAAGACGGTATAGTCTGGAAAATAATTCGTGGAAGAGAGTTTGCGATATCTTTGAGCAACAAAAAGTTTGTCTTGCATACAAGCTCATTGTTGTCGGGAGCCTTGTTTGTCATACTGGGTTATCTTGTCTTTGTAGGAATACTTTATTCATTGAATCAATATGTCGAGGGAACTTCAGTCCAGCAATGGTTCTTTGAAATTGAGGACAGGATCTTGCAGGGATTGCATTAAATCCAGAAATAAAACCACTATACATTTCAATAACCCGTGATATCTATAATGTCAGTTGAAGTTTGACGAGTTTTGGAATCTGTTGGTGAATGAACTGGCTACATCAAAACAATTCTCAACCCAGACCAAGTCGTTTTATGCAAGGTATTCAGGCGGGAGAATAATTGTATCCACATCAGATGATTCCCTGTGGACAATAGATCGTTCCACCATGAGGCAGATTTGGAACAAGGCACTCTCAATGCATGAACAGATGCGGTTTATACATACCAATTATACACATGAAAACATCAGGACCTCTTCGTATATCATATCATTGATGAAAAGTTTCGTGACAGAAAATAAGATGGAATAAGTCCCACCCTAGTTCTTGGTTTGTATCTCGGCTGTCTCTTTTTTGAGGATTGCAATCTGGACAAGATCTCTGAACGTCATATCAGCTGCTACAATGCTTGTGTACAACTCTTGCAACTGTTTGTAATCCATGCTTGCCTTGTCTGGCATTGTACCAAGGGGAATGAGGATATCTCCTATGCGTTTCCACATCTCTTCAGATGTTAACATTTTCTGGTCTTCTGTCATGACCTTTTGGACCTCTGGCGTTGTTTCATGAGTAAATCTAGAAACGCACTATTGTCAAGAGACTCGTCTTTCTTCTTTGCGTCTTTGACCGCTTTCTTGAACTGTTCATAAGATCCGTTTTTCACGGTGATGCTCTTGTATTCTTTTCTTGGCATGGATATGGATTGTACCGTACGTTGATAAACCATTGGTAGATGTTTTTCGAAAATATTTTGTACAGTTCACCTATTTATGGAAATGAAGATGTAATTACAAGACAAAATGCTTATGTGTGGATCTGGGGAACGATTTCTAATGTCTGTCATTGTAGAAAGTTTCATGACAACTTGGGATATGGCGCAACATAAAGCTATATAATTTCTCTAAATCAGTACACAATGATAACAAAAATTGGTCTAAATTAAAAACATGGTTAAACTTAGATACTTTCTGTTTGTAGAATTTGCTGCATATAATTGAAAATTTATCTCACCCTTCTCTTGTTGCCCTTGTTGCTGTTCTCTTCTGCTTTTGCACAGCCTTCAGTCAAAGATGAAGATGTGGTTGTACAGAAATATGTCTCTGGTATATGTTGCAGTCCAACTACAATGGCGTTTATAGGAAATGATATCTTGATACTTGAAAAATCGTCAGGCGAAGTGCATGTAATACGAGACGGTGTCTTCCAAGGCACGCCTGTGTTAAAGGAGAATGTCACAAGTGATGACGATCAAGGGATGCTTGGAATAGATGTGGTGGGCAGCAAAGTCTACCTGTATTTTACAGAATCTGCCTACAATGGAGGCCCAATACTTGGAAATCGTGTTTATAGCTACGACTGGAATGGACAAAACCTTGTGAATAAGACTCTAGTCAAAATTATGCCGGCCTTTCAAAATTACCACATTGGTGGGATAATGACCACTGATCTGAATGGTTCAGTCTATCTTGTGGTGGGAGACAATGGCAGAGCTGAGCAAAACAAAGCGGGAGTACTTGAAAATAACGCCACAGGTGCGCCAGACGATACAGGTGTGATATTGCGTCTTGTTCCAACTGGTCCATATTATGCAATTGGAGTGAGAAACAGTTTTGGTCTTACTGTGGATCCGGTAACAGGAAAGCTTTGGGATACAGAAAATGGCCCAGACCATGGAGATGAAGTAAACATTATACCACCAAACTTTAACAGTGGGTGGGGAATTGTTGCAGGACAAGCAAATGTCACACAATTGGCGGAAATTCCACATTATGAAAACTATGTGTATCATGATCCACAATTCACGTGGGATAAACCAGTTGCACCGACAGCGATATCTTTTGTAGACTCGGACAAATTTCCAAGCTACAAGAACAGCGTACTTGTCGGTGACTGCAATAACGGAAATCTATACAAATTTGAATTAAATCAAAATAGAGATGGATTTGTGTTCCAGTCTCCACAACTACAAGATAACATTGTAAATACTGGTGATTCAATGGATGAAATAATACTTGGCACGGGATTTGGGTGCATGACTGACATTAAAGTAGGGCCAGACGGGCTTGTCTATATTGTATCTCTTTCTGATGGTAATATCTACAGGCTAGTTCCAAGACAATATCTTGACCCTAGCCAATTCTTTGACAACTATCCATACGTTGTTTATCTTGCACCAATTGCTGGGGCAGCCATATTTGCCTTGTATTTTAAAAGATCAAAGAAAAAATCTACCATGTTAAATAAAACTGGATAAATAATGCTCTAATCATGTCTTGACCTTCTAGCGGTTTCTTATATCAAATGAAAAGCAATTTTAGTGGTGTACTCAGATCCAATAGATGGTTTACCAAATTCATTCTGTCAGATCTAACTATCTTCTTTTAGGACTGTTGGTGTTATCCGGATTTACACATATCTGGAACGCTGCTGAATTTCCGGCAATTTTCTTTGATGAGGGCGTATACATGAGACGAGCCGTACATGTACTGGCAGGCCTTGGTCCACAAGAATCGTTTTTTCATGATCATCCGTTCTTTGGTCAAATCTTCTTGGCGTCAACTTTGGGTCTGATTGGATTTCCAAGTTCTTTTCATCCGTCGACAAATCCAGATTCCATATCTACGTTATATCTAGCGCCCAGGGTTGTCATGGGAATGCTAGCAATAGTTGATACATTTCTAATTTACAAGATTGCAGAAAATTTCTATGGCAGAAAGGTTGCACTACGCTCTTCCATGTTTTTTTCAGTCATGCCCATCACCTGGCTTGTGAGAGAAATTTTGCTTGATTCTATACTGTTACCATTTCTCTTGCTGTCTATATTGTTAGCCACAAGTTCAAAAAATTCCGATCACAAAAATTTCATGATTTTATTCTCAGGCATCTGTCTAGGGTTGGCAATATTTACAAAAATTCCAGCAGCTGCAATGCTTCCGCTGGTTGCAGGCATGATATACTTTTACAACGGAAAAAGACTCAAACTTGTAGGACTTTGGCTGATTCCGGTAATTGCACTACCTCTCCTCTGGCCTCTGCAAAGTGTAGAGGCAGGGCAGTTTGATCTCTGGGTTAAGGATGTACTTGGACAAACAGAAAGGCACAGTTATGGCTTGCCGTACATATCATATCTGTTCCTCAAGATGGATCCAGTCTTATTCATTTTAGGAATTGCAGGAATAGTTTTTTGCGTTCACAGGAGGGATTTTTTTATTTTAGCTTGGTTCGTGCCTTTTATAATATTCCTTCTTGCCATTGGATACAACCAATATTTTTACTGGATTCCAGTCTTGCCGGTATTTTGCATATCTGCATCTCTTTTTATAACAAAAGTTTTTCAGAGAACCAAAAAAGAAAATCTACACAAGAATTTACAGATTGTTGTAGTTTTGGGTATAGGCGTATTTGGTTTAGCAAGCACCATGTTGATCATAAATACAGATATGACATCAAGCCAGTTTCAGGCGGCCTCCTTTGTATTGCAACATGTACAAGACAATGATACCACAATTCTTGCAAGCCCGAATTATTCATGGATATTCAGTAATGTGTTTCACAAACAAAACGTATTCATAGACTATACAGCAGCTCTATACCAACCAATTACAACCCCGAAAGTTATACTGGTTGCAGACCAACATTATGTGTTAGTAGAAATGGGTAGAGGAAAACAACTTGAACAGTTATACAATGACTCAAAGACAATTGCTACGTTTGTTGGTAAAGAATATGATCTCTCGCTTTATCCGTATACTAATCTTGGAGTAAATTATGAAGAAAATCACATTGAAATTAGAGAGAAATAAAATTTATTGTTAATTGAGGCGCTATTTTCAGTTTCTAAATCTGGAAATCTAGCTCCAGATCTTTTCCTTGAAGGTCCATCGCTTGTTGAGTATAAAGTTACCAATAGAAGCTATTGCAACTGACCCGAACAAAGATAACGCATAGTTCACGTGCTCTACCTCCACGAATAGATAAACCATTCCAAGCTGGAACGCTGCTCCGACGCTGCTAAATGCCAAAAATGAGCCATACTGTAAAAATGTCCTTTTGGGATCCATATTTCTATCCTCAAACGTCCATATCTTGTTTAGGATAAAGTTTGATGTCATTGAAAACGTAATTCCAATCATTGTTGCGTAAATGTACCATAGGTTAGACAAGACGGCACCGAAGAGAAATGAGACAAGATAATTTACAAGCAGCCCAGTGGCACCAACAGTATAAAATCGCCCTGCTTTTGATAGAAAATGAACTGATGTTCTTCTCTCTCTTGCAGACTTGCCATACCTGTATAGGTTCCATACCGATTTGAGGTAATCAAAGATTACTGATTTGTCTAACTTGCTAGCTCCAGATCTTCTGTTGGTAAAATTATAAGGAATTTCTCTGACCTTTGCACCTCTTGCCTTTACAAGTATCTCCAAAAGTATCTTGTATCCTATTGCCTCGAACTTGATGTTTCCAATAACATGTCGTCGAAATGCAAAGAACCCTGACATTGGATCCTTTATTTTTATTCCAAGACTTTGTTGTGCTATCTTTGTTGCTCCCTTGCTAATCAATTTGCGCTTGAACGGCCATCCTGTGATGGAGCCACCTTTCACATACCTTGACGCTACAACTATATCGCAATCGGAACTTTTCATCTCTTCCATCATTTTTGCTATGGTCTCTGGTGGATGAGAAAAATCGCTGTCCATCACCACAACAGATTCTCCAACTGATGCCCTTATTCCTGCAAGTATGGCAGAACTTAGGCCTCTTTCATCTTTGCGGTTAACTATCTTTATTTCGCACCAACCTCTTGCCCTTGATTTTCTTGCATATTCTTCTACGATTTTTCCAGTACCATCTGGAGAATTGTCATCTACTACGATAATCTCTGCATTTGTTTCTGGATGCAAGCATGATGATACAATATCCAACATTTTTGTAATGTTTTGGGATTCATTGTATGTTGGAATTATGACAGAAAGAGATCTCGAACGTGTGTAAGTTTCAGTTTTTGTTAACGACACAATATGCCACTTCTGTCTTTTTTCGAGTCGCATACCTATTAAAATTTTGAGTTTAATGATTTAGATCCATATATGTACCATGTAGTATACTTTGTAGTTACATGACAGGATTGTTCGGTAAAAAGAAAGCATTCTGTACTGTTTGCAAGAAAGAAATCTCTCACGCACACAAGCCAAAGAGTAACTGGAATGTAGATGATGGCCCACTGTGTGCTAATTGCTATATAGATTTAATGAAAGAGTACTACGAAAATAATAATGAGGACAAATGTGTTCTTTGTGGCGCAGAACCTGGTTCATTTAGTCTGTGGAAATCAAAAAAAGAATGGGGTGTGACAGGATGGCTCTGCAAGCCTTGTTTTGATCAAAAGGAAAAACAAGATGATGAACTGAAAAAATTCTGTTGCTTTTGTGGTGCAAAGATTGGCTTTCTTAGTTATGATCCAAAAAAAGAATGGAATGTGAAGGGTCAGGTATGTAAAAACTGCTGGAATTTGAAAACAAAAAGCTAACACATATCTTACAAAGTCTAAAGAATCATCACAAAAAGAGAGCCTGTCTGACCCGGAGGTACCAAGCGTTAGAACTGGGTTTTTAATGTGTCTGGGCAACAATAAATGAACCTGCACTTATGGTACAAAATATAAAAATTGAAATTAGCATGATTGTGCGTTGATGCTATGAAGAATTCTAGTGAAGCAGACGTTGATCCACTTGAGTTCTGTGAGTTTTGTTTTCAGCGGGGAGCACCAAATCTTTGTGAAACATACAAGAATACGTTTACAAAAGTAAGCTCAATACATTTCTCCCAGCAAGCCAAGCTAGCAAGACTTCTCAATAAACTGCAGGTGACGCCAAGAATGGTCGAAAGGCGCTGGACTTGCACCATGGATGCCTCGGCAAGAAAAGAATTTCTTGACTCTCTGTGGGGAACTGGAGTCTCGGTTCATACCTTGGACGACCATGTCAAGGTTTTGACCAAGTTGTACAAGCCAGAAGTAAGGAGGCTAGGAGAGCTTAGTCAAGTTGAACTCCCAAATATGGATTCTTGGGAAGAGTTTGACCCTAAAACTAGGACTTGGGCACAAATCAAAGTCAACAGAAAGAACGAAAAACTCACTGCCAAAGTAAACCTTGGCAACATCTTGCGGTGTACTGGCATTGACGGGATAGCATATTACCGTGCTAACAAGAATGGTGACTCGATAACTCTGGTGACAATGGAAAAACGAGCTGCATACAACATAATGTGTATAACTGCAGAACCGACCAAAGCTTATTGGAAGCCAGACACGTCAGACAAACTTGTTCTCATTGAACTCAAAGAACTACAAAACATTCCTGATGAAATCTTTAGCTTTTTAAAAAGACTAGGTAAAAAAGACAAAAGAATCCCAGGCACGCTTGTCTTTGAAAACGACGACATTGAACTTGTAAGAGCTGCGTTGAGCTGCATCAAGATAAACTTGGAAAAATCATCAGAGACAGTCTCTGTTGCACCAGATATCAAGTCTGGCACATCTACAGTGATTAAACATCTACCAAAAGAGAGACTACAAGTCTTGCTTGATATTATACAAGTAATGGGAGGCACAATTGAGATTCAAGAATCACATCTTGTCATTTCAGGAAAACGAGGATCCGTCAAGATCACCTTTGTAGATGAAGATAAAAGTACTCAGGACGGCAATGTGGTACAAATTTCGATTTCCGCACTAGATGATTCTTCCAGATTCTCTGAGGTTCTGTCGATGATAAAGAAAAGGCTTGCCCTCATGGATGTATCACTTGAGAGTACAATCAGTCAATACTGGCCAATAATGACTGATTCTGATTTACAATATGTTATCCAGTCTGCGGTATCTTGGTATGGCTCCAATCCAATTCTTGCTGGCAAAATAATTAGTGAACATGGCAAGCTTGCTAAGGTAAAGGAATGGCACACAAAGATAAAAGAAGGAAAGGTTAGATCAAGCCTGGACACAATAACTCTTGGAAAAATAATTAAACATGTAGAGTCAAGTGCATGAATGATGGCAAGAATGAATTCTAGTTCGTAAGTTACACAATAGTATTCAAAATAAGAGAATTTACTATTCTACTGGCCTGTTATAGAATACAAATCCTGTTAGCCTCACCTCGTCAATTTTCCCAATACCATTTCTGTCTAAAGCCACTGTGTTTTGCAGGATGTGCAGCCTTGAAATGCCTATCCAACCTTACTGGATCATCAAACTGCATCCCACATTCCTTGCATTTGTATTCCTTATGTTCATTTTCCATATTTTGTCGCGTTCCTACCATGTATGGTGAAACCTGAATTTAATACATTGTGTAACTGTGTTACTTGTGGTAACTGCATACCTTTATTGGCGTGTGGTAATTATTTTGCGACGATTTTTCACTATGATAATATTCTATGTTGTTAGAATAAAAATTTAGTTTCATAACTTATCTCTATTTGGTAAATTAAATACTAGGCCAAATTAGGGGAGCCTAATGAAACAACTTACATTCGTTTTGTTTGTTACAATATCATTTTCATTAATTGCAATCTCATTATCTTCAAGAAATCTGGCATATGGCGATGAGAGCAATTCTACAATACCCCAATGGTTCAGAGACAATGCAAGCCTATGGCTTTCAGGCAACATGAATGATCAACAGTTTATGCAGGCAATTCATCAACTTGTCACCAATATTTCATACTCGCAGGATAGACAAGTAAATCAAACTACA
>JBOGQT010000070.1:0-28836 GCA_050749105.1 Nitrosotalea sp.
AACCACAAGAACAATGGTTGCAATTCTAGAAAACTTTCAAACAAAAGATGGACATGTGTCTGTGCCAAGGGTTCTGCAAAAGTATGTCGGATCTAGTACAATCTAAAATGTCGTACAACTTATAACATAAGCATACAAAATGTGCTTAAAACTAAGTATTACGTAACTATGGCATGGATAGAAGTCTTGTAAGATTCTATGCTGGTATCAAGTCTGAAATTACTCGTAAGACCTATGAAAGTGATCTAAAGCGATTTTTGAAGTTTGTTAAGATAAAGGATGCAGGTGGATTATTGCAGTTAAAGGACTCTTATCTACAAGAACTTGTGGAAGACTACACAATATTTTTGAAAAACAGGGGATTACGATACAACAGTGTAAATTGTGCTGTGTCTGCTTTAGAGACTTTCTTTTTTATGAATGATAAAAGTTTGAATTTTAAGAAAATTCGGAAGATGATGCCAGAGAAGTTAAAATTGATGGGAGGTAGTGCGTGGACTACCGAAGATATAAAGCGCATGCTTGAATCTACAACCTCTTTAAGAAATAAGGCTATCATACACTTGCTATCGTCTAGTGGATGCCGCAAGGGTGCGGTGATAGGATTGAGACTTAGAAATGTGTCAGAGATGCCCGAAGGTTGCAAGTCTATTTTATTTTATGAGGGAAGTAAAGAAGAGTATACAGGATTTTTAACACAAGAAGCAAGTAAGGTATTGGGATCGTATTTACAAAAAAGACAAAGTGATGGTGAGGCGTTAAGGCCTGATTCTCCACTTTTTCGTAATACCTACCAAGTGGGATATGTCAGAGTAAAACCGCTAACTTATGCAGGACTCAAAGGGATGATGGGTAGCATAATTAGAAAGATTAGAGGCAAGGGAGATGGAAAACGTCAAGAGATTTCTAGTTTTCACGGATTTAGAAAAAGGTTTAACACAATTCTAAAGAATAATAAGGAAATTAATTTGGCGATCGGTGAAAAATTAATGGGACATTCGTCTAAACTGATACCGCTAGATACGATTTATCATACTCCAAGTAAAGAAGTATTGTTTTTAGAGTTCAAGAAGGCTATTTCAGACTTAGTAATTGATGATGGCGAGCGAGAGAAAGTTAAGAGAATTTCATTAGAGAAAAAAGTAAATGAGTTGGAAACAGAGAAAGATAAGCACATAGCAGAGTTGGAAGCAAAGCATAGGGAAACACAGGAACAGATTAAAGGATTGTATGAACTACTAGGTGAAAAGAGTTAGAAGTCTCGTTGATTTTTTAATTTTTCTATTTCGTCGTCAAGTTGTTGAATTAGAATGTCTAAATCTTTTAAAATTCCCTTACGAGCTGGTAGTGGAATTTGATAAAAATGACTGAATATGTTTGTTTGATTTGGAGATCGTCCGTCAATCATTTCTTGCAAGTTTGCAAGTGATTGCATCAAGGTTGTGTAAAATCCTTTTTTACACATGAGGTTAAAGGTTTCAGATTTGTGGGCTTGTGGTGTTTCTGCTAGTTGTTTAGCCTCATATCTTTCATGGTCTATCATAGTATAGACGTATGGATGTTCGTAGTTTAGATTAGTGATAGTTTTACGTTTAGTTTTACCATTTTCATCATATGGGATATTTTTTGCGAAAATAACTTTTAGTTCTTTTAGATTGTCATACGCATCTTCAAAATTTGTGCATAATGCTTCGGGACTAGTTTTTTTTATGGTTTGGTTGACTAGGCTATGTAAATCTTGAAAACTGGTTCTTTCTGGATTGGATTTCGGATTTTTGTATGCCTCTAAATTTTCATCGAAGTATAATCTATCTTCTTCTTTAAGAATTGTGTAAATAATCCATTGTTCTGACAAAGGAAGATTTCTGAATGATGGAGGTATCTGAGATGTTTCGAGTTTGGAATAATCATGTTTTTTAATATGGATGCGATGCGTGTTTATATTCAAATAATTTTATTGAAAAGTTTTATGGAAAAATTCGAATCTATTTTCTAGGATATAGAAAAGTCTTTCGACTGGTAGTAACGGTTGGGTGGCAGTGAGGAGAATATTTGTAGTCCACGTGTATTCTATACATGCCTAAGAAATATCCAGCCTTTTCTGGGAAGGCTGTAAAAAAATTGGCTGACGGTTCGGAAGAAGTGTTTTTTGTCACACTTTGGAAGTGGGAACCAAGGCTACAAAAGAATGAGGTGGACGAGTAATGTCGTCCCCTTCTACCAATATTTGTCTCAACTGCGGGCGAAAGATAAGGGCAGACAAGAAAACGGGAGAACATGGACATACTGATCTAGAAAAGTACCAATGTGCTATCGGTCTGCTGAGGAAGATGATGCTGGCTTGAAGACTTCGCCTTTTCTTTTTATTTTTTTGATTTTATTTTTTAATAATTTTGCTTTTGCTACACTAGAAGACCAATATAATCAAGCATTGCAGAAGCCAACTTACAACTGTCATAACGGAGAATGTCTACCTACAGGCTCCGTTCAAGGAGACCATATTATCTCAAAATATGATGATGCTTATATCTACAAATACGGATACTACGTTCCTAAGAATCTAAATCAACTTTATCCTAATTCTATACAAAGCCAGATAGATTCTCAAACAAATTCTGATGAAAATGCAAATACTGAACCCTTGAAAGCAGAGATAAGATTAATGTCGGTTGCTGTAACAAATTCACCTGTCTATATAGGATGTGGAGCAGAAGGCGGAACACCGCCCTACCAGATAACTCTGAAAATGCCCCCGCCGTTGTGGGGCTCAGACACAAAGATGTTTAATGCTAATTTCGGAATGATTAGCGAGACTTTTTTAATTCCTCATGATAGTGTAACTTTTACTTGCAACGTGCAAGATGCTTCAGGCAATCAAGCAAGCAATTTTACAGATGTTTCTGTTGCAGATGGTTCACAAACCTCTAGCGTCCCAAATTCTGTTAACACAGGTGTCCAGCCTATGATTGTTTCAAGCATAACTCATCCTGACCAATATTGCTGTGGACACTACACAGCAGGAGATAATGGTAATACCCAGAATAATTATAATGCACCCCCATCTCAAAATACCGCGCAACAACCTCAAGTAGATGGTTTTGTTTTTAACAACTGGTTATTTCTCGCAGTTCTTATTTGTGTTACTTTAGTTGCTATTTTCTTTGCTATTGCATGGGCTATTAGACCGCCTCGTCAAATTCCACCTCGACCGACTGAAATTCGAGTGCAAGATGCTTCAAATGCAAATGTTAAGACTACTGTGATCTCTGAAAGAGATGCAATTTCTGGTATCAGAACAGATACTACCAGAGTGGAAATCGAGGAACGAGTGGTTATCTCTCGAAAGAATGTTTGGAACAAACTACAATCATACAAAAAAGACTTTTTTGAGCGTGGTTTGGCAACATGGGTTTTAATTCACAAGAATGACGTTGATAGAATTTTTAGTACTGCCACAAGTGAAGATGATGTTGTAAAACGTATTGTTGACGCGTGGCGAAAGAGTATAGACAGTGGAGAGACGACCAAGTTATGAGTGGAATCAGACTAAGCGAAATTGTAAAGCAACGTCTTGAAATTCATTATCGTTTAACGATAGTGCTTACTGATGAAGAAACACTAGAGCTTGACGAGTTGCTTGGGTTTAAAGAAGAATGTGATAATGCGATTGCCAAAGCAGAAACGATGCCCGTGGAAGAGTTAAACGAACTCGTTAAGATAATTATCGAAAAAAGAAAGAGAAAAAAGAAAACCGACGAAATTCCTGCGGGGTGCGGTTGATGCGAGGTTATAATAATTTAATCGATGTAAGTATATTTACTGTAAATAGGTGTTCTAATCAGGCATGTTCCGAGAGACGTTCATTTTGCCCGCTATCTTGCGTTAGCATCTGCTCTTGCCTTGCTAGCTTTTCTGCATTATTGGATTGCAGTTGCGATCGGGGCAATAGGTGGTAGTCTAGTGATTATGTGGAAATTCTGGCAAAAGTGCAGGTCTGATGTTGTGATTAATGCCATCATAAATAGAATAATGAATGAGAACCTCAACGACTTTTTGCAAGTTAAAAAAACAGATGTCAATTCTCAGGCTTTTGATTTAGTGACTTACGTGCTTGGCAAAGCCAACTTGAATGTAGCCATACATGGAGGGGCAAGGCTTGGCAAGACGACCCTTGGAGAGTTCTTATGTTTAAAACTCCCTGATAGGAAAATAGTAATCAGTTTCAAAAAGTTTTTGCCAACAAGAAGAGATTTTGATATTGGTTATCACTGGATAGATGTAACTCAACATTTGCCTAATCTTTTTGCTGATAAACAAAGTTTTACAGAAGCTTTCAGGACGGCGTTTTTTGCCGATCTTTCAATGAAAGGCTTGACCATTGACACCATTCTATCGAGGATTGTTGATGTTATGCAAGATGAACCAAAGAACTTTGAAGAATTTTATAAAATTCTTGATAGACTCGCAGGGCGAGGCAATTGGGAAGAAAGCATTAGGACTATCATAAGGTCAAAGGCACAACTCTTACAGAGGGCGACAGCAGGAGCAAAATTAGGCAGTATTGATTTTAGTAAAGGAAATATCGTGTTAGATTTAGGAAATCTACCAGATGCGGAAAGTAAGACATTCCTTGCTGAATATTATCTGAGGCAGATAAACAGAATAGAACAGCAGGAACAGAGAGAAGAAAAAATCCGTGTTGTAATAGATGAGGCTTGGCACTTGTTAAAATACAGACAGCAAAATTCGATAGTTGGAACTATTTTATTAGAAGGTGCGTATTACATTCGCTTTTTGTGTATAACACAAAACTATACGCACTTGGACGAAGACTATCGGGGTCATTTTGGTTGTATATTTTGTTTCCAGAATACAAATGATAAGGACATTACGGCGATAAAAGGAGCGTATCCCGACGGGCTGATATGGGAAGGAGTAGGAGCAATAGAGCCGTTTACCTTTATTGATTTGAAGTATAGCCACGAAAAAGAGTTAGTGCCTGTATGGAAATTAAATAACGAGAATTTAGAGCAGGCAAAGATGGAGGCTAGGTTTTGTGCTGAGCCTGAAGAGAATTTTGTAATTGAAGAGCAAAAACAAGAAGTCAGACAAGAAGAAGAAAAGGGAGAGGAAACTACGATAGGTGAGAGAATTCGGGATGTACTGAAAGGAGATAATACGGCTCTTTATGGCTATGCGATTGGCAAAGCCGTTGGATTTCCACCCAAAGAGGCTGGACTGAGGGTAAAACAGCCGTTAAGAGTTCTTATGAAAGATGGGGAAGTAAAAGAATGGAAATTCCAAATAAGAAACAAGGAAATACCATATTATTATCTGGCAAATGATAGCCGTGAAGTTTGCCATAACTTGATGATGCAAGAAGTAAAGAAAAAACTTGGTGATTGGAATATTGTTTTTGAGGCAACCCATGGGATACAGGGTGCAGACTTTGTAATAGAAAAGAATGGACGAAAACTATCTATTGAATGTGAAACTCAGTTGAAAAAAGATATTTCTGATCTGCAAAGCAGGGTAGCAAAGGCAGAAACGATTATCGTTGTTCCTACAAATACGGCTAAAGAATTCTATCAGAAATTATTCACTTGTAAAGTGGTATTGATACCAGAATTAGAGGAGGCTCTAAAGAATTGAGACTGAGAAAGAAAGGCAGTCTTACCAGAGGCTTGTATAGGTATCTTAGCGGAGTGCTAAAATTTTGGTTTATGATTTGTGTTGGTGCTGTTATTTTATGGACGTCTCACAATATTCCTAATCTCATATTTGTGTCAGTCGTTTTTGTCGGCGTTGGGTTGGTTGTTCTTTATTATCATATCAAGAAAAACTTTGTCGAGTTTAGGAGTTTGAAAGATGGCGAAAAATTATAGAAACTTTCCATGGATTGATTGGTTACTAAGAAAGCACCCTAATTATGCTAACATAAAAAATAGATTAGCAATAGAAGATGCAGTAGCAAACAAGGGAACAAAAGAAAGATTATTTGAAAAATTATGGCCTCTGATATTTTTTGTTGGCTTTGCTTTGTTTATGTTACTGCCTAGATAGAAAAGTAAAAGCAGGTTATAGTATGGGTTCTTAGATGTTTGTTTTCATAATTATGTGGTGATACCATGAGGATATACCTAACAAAGCAGAACTTTGAGGCGTTGGTGCGTCTCAGACGAGAAGAGAGAATAGACCCAAACGAGTTGATTAACTTGCTTGTTTTGGATTGGTTCAAGACAAGAGGAGAGCAGAAGGAACAACCAAAATACAGGTGTGGAATATCGGGTTGTTCTTTTAGATTCTTTGGCAAGGACGCACTAACCGAGCATATCAAGAGACGCCATCAGCAGAAACCTTTGCAAAATGAGACACCTGCATAAGAAAATTTTTGTTATTGTTCAAGTCTTGGCAATAGCGACAGTCATTTTTACCATATCTGGCGTTATTGGCGCTGTCGTCTTTCTTTTGGGTGAGATAAGCATAGCCGAATTGATAGAGTATCTACAAGGATTGTTTGTTGGTGAGTCTATGGGCGTTATTGGCAGTGTTCTTTTCAAGAAGAAACTTGACGAGTTGTTTTATCATTTTAAAAAGAAGAAAAGACAGGATTTGGAGAACGAGAACAGGATTGAAGAAATCCGCAAGATGATTAGGCGATAATATGGATGAATTACTAAAAGAGGAGTTGTTAAAGGAATATGGGATTAAGGTAAGTGGAAGGATTGAATATTACATCTCTTCATGCGGTCATGTTGTTGTAGTTTACAAGCAGAAGAGATACCATCTTAATATCAGACCAACGATAATTAGGCTAAAGTATTTTTAGAATGGGAGTGAGCCACTTACTTTTCAGCACAAGGCTTACTTTTTCTGTGGCTCGAAGGTGGCTACTGTCTTTCTTTCCTTAGAAGGAACTGAAGTTCCCACAAGGCTTTCCTTATCTTGTATTCTAGTTCTTTACGAGCCAGATACTTGAGATAAGGCTTGGCATCTCTAAATAGCGGATTTTCGTCCACTAGCATAGAAGCCAATCGCTCTATATCGTCTATTCACTCACCTCGCCCATTGTTTTATGGACGTTATTATTACGACGATCTTCAACTTAAAGTTATTTTTCTATCGTGGAAAGTGTTAGAGTATTTTGAACTTCACATTTAGAACACTTTGCAGTTTTTTTCCAAACCTCTTTGTCTGTTCCCGTTGGAATGCGATAGAGGTCTTGTTTCCCACAGTTTCCGCAACGACCTCGGACTACATAATCATCCATGAAATTTATTCCTGCATGAAGTATTTTAGTATTTTATAAAAATCCAACACTTTAGCATCTGCTTCTTGCGATCCCAAGAGGTGAGCCGAAGGCTCGCTTTACTTTTTATATTTTTTTACTTTGAAAACTGAGATTTGTGCTAAAAATATTTCTTCTCTAATGCCTGCTTGATTTGCAATATCTACTAATGCTGTTTTGAATAATGTATTTTCCTTAGGAACTAGAACAGGTTGTTTTCGACCTTCTTTTATAAAATAGACCGATTCGCCTCTTGGCGGATTGCTACCTTTTTGTTTGAATCCGTTTGAGATTAGAACTTTTTTAATTATAAACCAACTAGCGTTGAAATTATCAAAGTAATCATTCATTCAGTTGTTTTGTTAACACTGAACTTTAAAGGGTTTTGTTCCTAGTATAGTCCCTATTCCAGAACTTGTTAAGATGGATTTTGGTTTCGATCTTATTAGTTTCTTATGTTCTGCAACAAATGTATCTAGATAGTCCTTTGTAGCACTCGTAATTTTCTTTTCTACCTCGTCTTGTGTTCTACCTTGTGCTATGACTGCTGGGACTTGCAGAACTCTGCCAAAGTAACGACCATCACTATCTACTTTTAGAAGATATGAAAAGTCATGCTCATGATGTCCTAGTTGTGCTGTCATTCTACTCACTATATTGTACTATAGCGGATATTTAATATTACTTATAACCACTTACAATTACTTATACGCTCAGTCTCAATTCACCCCGTCCCTTCGGGACACCCCTCTTGAGACTTCGCTTTTTGTCTAATGACGGCTCGCTCGCTCACCTCTAACACCAGGCTCGTAAACTCGCTTGGTGTTTTTTGCTGGCGCAAAACCGAGGCTCACCGAGCTAGGGTGAAAGGTTCGATCTTTCCGTTGGCTCAATTCACCCCGTCATCTGACGATGACACCCCTCTTGAGCCACTACAAGTCTTCACTCCAAGCATTGCTTGGACGGCACGATTTCCTTCGTGCCGCTTTCCCCCTAGCTCGCTTCGGACGGCTGCCGTTGGCAGCCTTTCGCCCTTCGGGCGAACCTCGCTCGCTCGCCGTCAGGGATTTCGGTCTGCGACCGACCTACTTTTCGCAGAAAGCAAAAGTAGGCAAAAAGGGGTTTTCAAAATAATGGAAGTTGTTGAATTAGATAGAAGATATAAGCATGTTATAGAATATTGTTCTGTTGAATTTGAGAAAGAGTTTAGGTATTAACGGTTTAATTATCATAACAACTTTCATGTTATTCGTATCATCTTTTTCACTTGTATATGCACAATCTGTGGTAGCGACAGTAAACGTTGGATCTGGTCCTGTTGGTGTTGCATATGACTCAGCAAAGGGGGAAGTATTTGTAGCAGACAGTTCTTGCGGTTGCATATCTATAATGTCTGACAGTACTAATACTGTGGTAGCTAATATGACATTTCCTTCACACACTTTAGGCGTTGCATATGACTCAGCAAAGGGGGAAGTATTTGTAACAGGTGGAGCTCCATTCATATCTAGCGTTGGTACAGTCTCTGTAATATCTGACAGTACCAACAAGGTGGTAGATACAGTATCTGTTGAAACTGGTCCTGTTGGTGTTGCATATGACTCAGCAAATGGGGAAGTATTTGTAGCAGACAGTTCTTGCGGTTGCATATCTATAATATCTGACAGTACTAATACTGTGGTAGCTAATGTGAATGTTGGTCTTTCTTTTCCTACTGCGTCATGTTCTCTTCCTTATGCGGTTGCATATGACTCAGCAAAGGGGGAAGTATTTGTAGGATGTCAAAGTGGTAGTGTCTTTATAATGTCTGATAGTACTAATACTGTAATAGCTTCAGTGCCAGTCGAATATGGTGCTCCTTCTGGTATTACGTATGACTCAGCAAAGGGGGAAGTATTTGTAACAAATAACTCTGGTCAATTTACTGGAAGTGTTGGTACAGTCTCTGTAATATCTGACAGTACTAATACTGTGGTAGATACAGTAACGATTGGTAGCCCTCTTATTACATCTGTTGCTACTCCTTCTGGTATTACGTATGACTCAGCAAAGGGGGAAATGTTTGTAACAAATAACTCTGGCCCGTTTTCTTCAGAAATTGGTATCGTCTCTGTAATATCTGACAGTACTAATACTGTGGTAGCTAATTCAGCTTCAACTCAATCTGTGCAATTATCATCCGTGGGAAATACAGGTAACACACAAAGTGGGCAGACATTCAACATTCCATCATGGGTGAAGAATACCGCTGGATGGTGGGCTACTGGTCAGGTAGGAGATGCGGATTTTATCAAGGGAGTAGAATACTTGATACAACAAGGTATAATGCAAATTCCGCAAACAAGTCAATCTACTAGTTCTGCATCACAACAGATTCCATCATGGGTGAAGAATACCGCTGGATGGTGGGCTACTGGTCAGGTAGGAGATGCGGATTTTATCAAGGGAGTACAGTATCTAGTATCAAATAATATTATGGTTATTAATTCTCAGCAATCACAAAGTTCAACGACTACATCTTCATCAACAAGTTCAGCATGTCAAGGTCCAACACAACAAAATCCAAGCGCAGTGAGTGAAGGTTGGTACGGTCCTGGTTGGTATTATCATCCAGGCATGGGTGAAGCTCCAAGCCAAGCAATATACTATTCAGACCCAGCAGCGTTTGTGGCGGCTCAACAACAATACGGAACTCAACTTGTGCAACAGGCATCAGTAAACCACTGTTCCACGTGATAACATGAGTAGAGTGTTACGCAGAGAAAGTTAGCGGTCTTTCATGCCTTACACTCGTTCGTCATTCGTTCCTCATTCCCACACTCGCTAATTGACGAAAGACCAGATTTTGTGATATGAGCGAATAACAAGGTTGGAACGGAGGATTATTTTATGACAAGATATGCTATACTGATGTGGACGACATAATCACTTACATTGGTGTAATTGCTACTGCGGTTCTGGCTGGTGCTACTGCGGTTCTGGCTGGTTCTGTTTGGCGACAGACAAAGTTACAGAAAAAGGAATTAGATGTGCTTGAAGGACAACTTACGCAAATGGCAATACAGGCGACTTATCTAAAAAGTCAACTTGAAGTACAAATACAAGAACTTCAATTAAGCCATAGACCATATATTTATGTTAGATTTATTGATAAACCGCAGTTAATTCTTCAAATTGTAAATATTGGTAACGGTCATGCAAAAGATGTTCATTTAGAAATACAAGATTTTGATGGTAAACCACTAAGAGAACCAATAAACGTGTATGCTTTGAGAAGTGGAGAGGGTCATGATACAGGGGTAATTCTAAGTGAAGGAATGAAATTCCGTTTGAGAGGCGGTTATTCAGATTTTACAGAAGGTAGATATAAAATGGATAAGATATTTGAGTATCCACCCGCAGAGATTCAAATTTTCTAAATTAAGGGAAGAATTGGTGCGGAGTATTGGAAAGTTATAGGGACGAAAAGTATTGACATAACTTATATTTTGGCTTAAAAGGTTGGTTTTAGTTGGCGCGCCAAAAGACCACGAGGGTCAAAGACAAATGGAGAGAAAAGAAATGGGTTACCGTTCTTGCTCCTGCAGCGTTCAATAATGTACCAATTGCATATATACCCATAACTGGAGACGAAAGCGCTATTGGTAGAGTGGTTGAAGTTACTTTATTTGATATTGTAAAAGGCGATCCCTCTCAACATCAATTCAAACTTTACTTTCAGATAAACAAAGTAGACGGCGAAATTGCAACTTCGATCTTTAAACGATATGAATATGCCAAAGAATTTCTTCGAAGTCTTGTAAGACGAGGTTCTTCTTTGATCAATTTCATTGGAGATGTAAGAACTAAAGATGGATATCTTTTCAGAATCAAAATTATTACATTGACTCAGAAAAAGCTCAATACATCCAGAAAACATGCACTGAGATTAATTGCAAAGGATGTAATGACAAAAACTATACCAGAGATGACAATAGACCAGTTTATCCAGGCTACGGCATTTGGTAAGATAAACTCGGACATAATGGCTGCGGTTAAGAAAGTAATTCATGTAAGACATATAGGAATCGAAAAGGCAAAACTTATCAGGACTGCAGAAGCTGAAACCGTTCTGTTGCAGGCCAAATAGATTTAATCGCCTGTACAAGTTAACTATCACAATGGCAAACCAGATAGAAATCAATATTGAGATTATATTTCATGCCACAGAAGATGATAAGAAGATTTTTACTTCCATTTTTGATATATTTCAAATAAAAAAAGAAGAGTTTTCACAAGAAAAAATTGTAGGTCATTATGGGAATCCAATCCTGCTTTTTAGGATCACGCTTACAAAGAAAAGAGCTGAGCAATTCATACGGGTTCTAGTTTCCAAGATTTCAAGAACACAGCTGGATGAAGTTCTGAGCAACATGGATATGTACTTTGAAGATTCCTCCCTATTTCTCAGAATAGGAAAAGGCGATCTTGTAAGAAAGACGATTGATTTTCAACAAAATAATGCAATAAAAATTAGGATTAAAGTACCAATTTACAAAAAAGACGACATTACAAGAACATATACCGAATTATTGAGAGCCTAAATTAGAAAATTTGTCTGCTTTGAGGATAGTTTAATAATATTCGAAGACCAAAGGTAGAAGGGAATGAGGTAATATTTTTGCCGCTCCAGTCTGAGCACACGCTGTGAGGAAGCCGCGACGAACCGACCCAAAAACCTGATCTGTGTTGATACGGTTCTTTTAAATATAGTAGATCCTGTTTTTTGGCTGTGAAAACTGATTACGATATAATAGTAGCAGGAGGAGGTCTAGCCGGAATGATCTCTGCACAGTCAGCTGCATTCTATTCTAATCAAAAATTATCAATTCTTGTCATAGATAGAAATCAGGAACCCACTGTGGGTAAAAAGACGATAAATGGTTGGATCTGCGGAGATGCAGTAGGTAAGAATACAGTTGACTACATGACAGAGCGAATAAAGATCAGTTGGGGAAGCCCAGAGATTGAACATCCTGTTAAAGGAGTAATGGCCTTTTCACCAGATAGAGAAACTTCAATTCCTTTTGATGGGGATGGCTTTATGCTAAATAGACAACAGCTTCCAAGGCGTCAACTCAGTGACTCTATTAAGATGGGAATAAACATGCAATATTCTGTAGCATTAAGAAATCTTCTATACGAAAACGGCGCTGTTATTGGGGTAGAAGGAACTAACCTAGTCACTAACGAACCATTCAAAAAAACTTCAAAAATAGTAATTGATGCTACAGGCGTCACCTCAATGCTGAGAAATGGTCTTTCCATAAATTCAAAAATTGAAAGAAAGATTGATCGTGACGATCTAGAATCTACAGGAAGACACATAATGAAATTTGAACATGGCGTGGATGATAAGACAGATTTTGACCCAGACTATTGTATTATACATTTAGACCAAGACATTGCCCCAGGAGGATATGGTTGGGTGTTTCCAAAGGGTCAAAACAAGGTAAACATAGGACTGGGAGTCCAACAAAAGGAACTCCAGAAAAGGAATCAAAGATTAGGGAAAAATGATGATGTTACTAAATTGATAAACGATTACGTTAAGATAAACAAGGCAATGAAGAATCCAAAATTATCTGATGATTCAAGTGATTCAGTAAATGTGACTGGAAATTGGCAGGTCTCAGTAAGAAGACAGAATGATTGTTTAGTTGCAAATGGATACATGTTAGTAGGAGATTCAGCTTGGATGCCAAAGCCGCTAGATGCAGGTGGTATTGGTCCTGCAATAGTTGCTGCGACAATAATTGGAAAGAATGCCGTTGAATCAATCGAAGCAGAAGATGTCAGTGAGCAAGGGCTATGGCAGTATAACATAGATTTCATCAATGATTACGGTTATAAAACTGCAGGATTAGAGATTTTCCGAAGATTGCTCCAAACACTTACAAATGAACAGATAAACTATGGGATGAAACACTTTTTGTCAAAGTTGGATGTTGAAGCTATCAGTAAAGGAGAGCATCCTGACTTTGGAACAGTTGGAAAATTAGGGATGATGATCAGAGGAGCTTTGAACAAAAAATTAGCAGATGGATTAAGATTTACTGCGCAACAAAACAAGCATTTAACAGAGCATTATCATAATTTCCCAAAGACACCTGATGGTTACGATGTGTGGCATAAGACATTGCATAATATTCTGGACGAATCTTATGCAAAACTTGGAAATTGATTGCCAAGATTGAATAGTAATCTAAGACAATCTTAAATTAAGGAAAATCCGATAACTAGTTGTGCTAGCAGAATCTTTGTACATAGATTGGAATAATTCCTTTGAAGTTTTAGACAAAGCCTACGAATCTGGCCTATTTGTTCTCATAATAGGCCCAAAGGGAACTGGAAAAACCACCCTTGTAAGGGAATTTGCTGCAAGAAGAGGAAAAAAGATGGAATCAATTAACTTTAGTTTAAGAACTCGTGAAAGTCATCTGGTCGGTTCGAAAACCTTAGAGAGTGGAACAGTTGGTTTTGAAGAAGGGATTCTAGTGAAATCCATGAAGGAAGGTAATCTGCTTTATCTTGACGAGGTAAATTCTGCAGAAGCAGATGTCTTGCTTAGATTAGACGAAGCATTAGACGATAGAAGACAACTAGTACTCAAAGAGGCCAGCGGTGAATTAATCGAAGCCGCAAAAGGATGGTTTGTAATTGCAACTATAAATCCGCTTTCCCATGTAGGTACTAAAGAACTTCCTCCCCAGATTCTCAGCAGATTTCCGGTAAGGATCAGGTTAGATTATCCGCCAGAAGAGATTGAAATAGAGATAGTAAAAAAATATGTTAACAAATCTCATGAAAACGAACTTGTTCAAGGAATCAGACTTGCGAATACCTTGAGACAAGCGGCTGCAGTTGAAGAGTTGTATTACTCACCTAGCCTGCGTGAGACCATAGCATTTGGTAAGATACTTGATTCTGGTATGAAGCCAAGACAAGCGGCTGACATTGTATTTGCAAATGTATATGCCCAGTGGGGTAACGTCGAATATCAAAAGGTAAACGATATCATAACGTCGATGTTTGGAAATTGATGCATTCATTACAACTAAGAAATGATACGTTACTTGAAATAGGTACATTTTTGGTTAGACGATGGTCTGGAAAAGAAAAGATTACTCTAAGCATTAAAGACCAAAAAGGGATACAGACAAAGTTACGCGAAAACAAAATCACAATGTTCCCGCTAGACAGATATCACGGTACAGACTTTCAAAAATACAGACAATTTAGAACTGCGCTTTGGTATGAATCAATGCGAATAAAACATTCAAACAAAATTCTGAGCAATGACCACGCATTTGGATTTATTCTAAATACATTAGATACAAGAAGGATAGAGACAATTGGTAGAAGATATTGGCAGGGAATGGACGAGGAAATAATATTCAATTACGGATTTGCATGGTTGTATAGGCCGTTGCTCAATTCATTATATGGTCATAACAGGATCGTGGAAGGATTTACACAATATTTTCTACTTGGTGACATCAAGGGAGATGTACAATCAAGCTCATTTGAAAAAATTCAAAAGGCAGTCAGAATAGCCAATGAGGCTGTAAAAGAAGCTGTAGAAAAAGAATATGAGATAGATTGGCTTGAAAAGAAAGTTTCTGAAATTATTAAAATTTTAGAGATTGATCCACTTCTCACAATACCCATTTCTATTCCAAAAATTACTTCAGGTATCGCCATGTCTGAACAAGATTTTATGAAAACATTAAACAAAATTGCAAAATACAGAGAAAGTGACTTTGGAGAATTAGACTCAACAAAAATTAGCGAAGGAAAACAAGTGTTTGACGAGTTCAAAGTATTGCTAGAAGAAGCAAAGAGGAGTGAAAATAAAGGTCTCACAGTTGAGATAACAGGCATTAGCATTCCTGTACTGACAAACGTGGACGAAACTAAGATCTACGATATTGATTTGATTAACAATCTTAAATCCAAATTCAAGGAATGGAAATCTGGCTGGAAAGAGCAACATGTGGTTTCAGGCGATGAGTTTGATCAAGAAACTTACTTGGAAGGTCATAAACCATTCATCATGGATAAAAAAATAGCAATCAAAACAAGAATATTCATACTACTTGATCATTCTTCCAGCATAGATGAACAAGAAACACAGTACAAGAAAGCAACATTAGCGCTTTGTGAAGTTTTAGATTTCTTAAAAGTTCAGTTTTCAGTATATGCGTTTAACACAGAGCAGAAGCAAGTTATGTGTTGGTTGATAAAACCTGAAAATTCGCAGTGGAATAATGCATCGACAAAAAGACTTGCACAGATAAAAGCAAATGGTAGTACACCATTGGCTGAAGTTTACAATCTTTTACTTCCCACCTTACGTTCAAAAAAACCAGACATATTTCTTACATTAACTGATGGAGAACCATCAGATCCAGATGCTGTAAGGGCTGTAATGAGAGATTTTAAACTCCTTGGAATAAAGATGGTCGCAATAGGTGTTGGTCCTGACACTGGAGGCGCAATAACAATAGCAAACAACTTGAGACGGCTTGGTTATGAACGCACCCTTGCCGTGAGCAGGTTAAATGAGATTCCAAAGCGAGTCCTAAATGTACTAGGAACGGATTGACATGAAATGCTTGTCAGTTTCTCAACCATATGCTGATCTTATAATTCATGGAAAGAAGACAATCGAGTTACGAACATGGAATACCAAATTCAGAGGAGAGTTTCTTGTCCATGCCCCACTCAAGGTGAAAACTGAGGTTTGCAAAAAATTAGGAATTGATGAAGAAAAACTCAGAACTGGAGTGATAATAGGCAGAGTAGAGATCTACAATATCAAAGTATACAAAACTCCTAGCGAGATGAAATCTGATTATGATAAACATTTTGCAAGTAAAGGACTTCTTGACCACAAGTATGGGTTCCTATTGAAGAATCCAAAAGAGCTTAGAGTGCCAATCCCGTATAAGGGAAGTCTAGGGTTTTTTGAAGCCAAATTAAATTCTAAGATGAACCGTGACGAGATCAAGGCAGAATTATTTGATGAAGAGCATAGATATCAATGGATTGGGAAACATTGAGAAATTAATTATTCAGTTCTATGTCTAAATTCTGATGTTGGGGTTTTCTTTCTTAAGTTTTTCCCAGTCTGCCAAAAAGTTTTTGAGTCCAATGTCAGTCAATGGATGCTTTAACATTTTACCTAACACATCAGGCGGTAAGGTAACTACGTCAGCGCCAATTTTTGCTGCCTCTACAACATGCATAGGATGCCTTATGCTTGCAACTAGAATTTGTGTACTAAATTTGTAATTTTGGAACACTTCATGAATTTCCCTGATTAAGTGAATTCCATCTTGCCCATTATCATCTAGCCTTCCTATGAATGGGCTTACATATTTTGCACCAGCCTTTGCAGCCAACATGGCCTGATTTACAGAAAAACACAGGGTCACATTAACCGGAATTCCTTCAGACGTTAAAGTTTTACATGCTTTGAGGCCTTCTGCAGTTAATGGACATTTTACAACTACGTTGCTACCATATTTTCGAAGTCGTTTTCCTTCCTCTAGCATTCCCGAAGTTTCTGTACTAACCACTTCTAGGCTAACATCACCTTTTACAATTCTAACAATTTCTTCCATTGTTTTTTGTGGATCTCCACCCTCTTTTGCCAAAAGTGATGGATTAGTTGTAATACCGTCCACAAGACCCATGTCATTGTACATTTTTATCGAAACAAGATTTGCAGTATCAAGGAATATTTTCATTGTTTCTTACTCCTGATATCCTTAACGGCATTAGATATATGAATTGATGTCATGCCATGTTTTTCTAACAATAGTGGAACCTCACTATCTCGAGCAGATTCACCAAATTGGTCTCTTGCCCCTATTCGTCTCATTGGTACAGGATATTTCTCAGATATCACTTCAGATACAGCAGAACCAAAACCTGCCATGATATTGTGTTCCTCACATGTAACAATTCCACCAGTCTCACGAGCTGCCTTTTCCAAAAGATCAGAATCTATTGGCTTTATTGAGAACATGTCTATAACTCTGCATGAGATTCCCTCCTGTTTCAGAGCATCAGCGGCATCTAGAGCCATTTGTACTGTGATTCCACATGCTGCAATAGTACAGTCAGAACCGTCTCGCAATACAATTCCTTTGCCTATTTGAAATTCTTGTTCTTGCGAATGTATTATTGGAGTTTTTGATCTAGTCATTCTCATATAAAATGGCCCATATAGTTGTGAAATTAGTCGCGTGAGTTTTTCTACTGCAATTGTATCTGCTGGAATTAAAACCCTAATGTTTGGGATAGCTCTCATTATTGCAATATCCTCAATTTGTTGATGGGAACCACCATCAGCTCCTACAGTCAATCCGCCATGAGAAACTACCATCTTCACATTTAGTCCATTTTTTCCGTTTCTTGTTGGGTATGCTATTGCATTTCTTATCTGATCAACGCATCTGCCAGGCAGAAAAGCAGCGTAGGTGCTAGCAAAAGGAATCTTGCCTTCGTTGGCAAGACCTGCGGCTATAGTTATTAAATTCCCCTCTGCAATGCCCACGTTGAAGAATCTATTTGGAAATTTTTTACCAAATGGTCTAGTTTTAAGAGAATCAGTTGTGTCAGCTCCTACTACAACCACATCTGGATTCTCTTCTCCAATCTTGATCAAAGTATCTCCATAAACTGTCCTCATATCTGCAAATTCAGTCATACAAAACCAGCCTCCTTTGCGATCTGGAGAAGTTCTGTCTTCTTCTTTCCGACTTCATGAAGATCTATCCATTTGGTTACAAGTTCCGGACCTCCAAGACTATGAGCTTTATTTATCAAAAGTGTCCTCCTTGCATGCATCAATCGTTTTCTAAATTCGGTTATAGTAAAACGCACATCTTTCTGACCTATTATGGCGCTCCCACCAACGAACACTCTAGCACCATCTAAAAAGCATGATTCAATGTTTGTCAAATCTACCCCCCCATCTACTTCAATCAGGCCTTGGAAATTTTTCTCTGTTAGAAACTTTGATATTCGTTGAGTTTTTTCATGAGTAGATTCAATATATTTCTGACCTGATTTTCCAGGAATAACTGACATTATTATTAGCTGATCTAAATCTGGAATGAATTTTTCAGCCCAAGAAGGAAATTCTGTTTCAGGATTAATTGCCAGTCCTAGACTTACCTCATTTGATCGTAGTATATCATGAATCTCCCCAAAGCTTGATTCATCACAAACTTCTGCATGAACTGTGATGATATCACTGCCAGCATTAACATAGTCTCTAACATGCTTTACTGGCTCATTTATCATAAGATGAGTATCAAATGGTATGTGAGTAATAGGCCTGAGTTGTTTTATTTTTTCATGATCAAATGTTTTGTTAGGAACAAATTGTCCATCCATAACATCAAGATGAATAAAATCAGCCCTACCATGAATGGCTCTCTTTACTTCATTTTCCAGATTGGTCATGTCTCCGGCAATAATAGATGGTGCTATAAGAAATTGACAATCAATTTCAAGTTCTATTATTGGTGAGATTTTTGGATTTGGAGCAACACCATGCCATTTTGGATTATCTTCCATATGTTCAACAGATTTTCCTTTGATAGTGCGTGCCACAATTATGGATGGTGTACCTTTAGTTTGCAATGTGGAGGTTATTGCCCTTACAATCTGTTCTATGCGATGACCATCTATCTCTAAAACGTTCCATCCAAAAGATCTCCATTTATCACCTACTTTCCACCTTGCTGCATTTTTCCACATTTCTGAAATATCATCACCAACTAATTCTTCATCAAGAGGCATAACTCGTTCAGTATAATCATCTTGTTGAATGAAATTTCTGTCCAAGAAGACTGTCAAGTTATCAAGTTTAAATTTTGAACCAGCCATGGCGGCTTCCCACACTTGTCCTTCATCAGATTCTCCATCCCCAATTATAGTGTAAATGCGATGACTTTTGCCATCCATTCTTGCTGCAAGCGCCATACCAATTGAGAATGACAATCCTAAGCCAAGCGAGCCACCGCAGAATTCGACTCCAGGACATTTGAAGTCAGGATGACCTTGTAACCTGCTTCCAAATTTTCGTAAAGTTTCAATTTCAGACTTGTCAAAGTATCCTGCAACTGCCAAATTAGAAAATAGTCCTGGAGACGCATGGCCTTTTGATAGGACTAGCCTATCTCTGTCTTGCCAGAGGGGATTTTTTGGATCATAGTGGAGGAATTTGTAGTACATGCAGCCCATAATCTCTGCCATAGAGAACGATCCACCAGGGTGACCAGATCCGGCAGATGTTATACCTTTAATGACGAGTTTTCTGGCTTCCCTTACTCTTTTGAAAATATGATAGTAATTTAGGCCCATATCCGTTCTAAAATTTGAATTTCTAGATAATCATTGTGCGAACTTAAATTCATGAATTTTATCGTATTTGGAGCCAATAAAAAGTTATTTTCACAAAATTTTAATCTGAACCCACCCAATTAGAGATATGAATGTCAAGGAACTCTCGCCGATATTAATTTATGACGATAGTTGTTACCACTGCTCAAAATTTGCTAACATTGTCAGGTCTTTTGCAGGTAAGAATATCCTCATTGTGGGCCATTATACTGATCTTGGTAAGGAGATCAAGGCGGAGATCTTTCCGAAAGATTATGATTCAACAGGAATGTTTTGGTTTGTAACAGATAAAGTAGCATATGGAGGAAGGGCTGGAGTTTTACCATTGGTGCTATCTATCTTAATGGGAAAATCGAGGAAGGTGGCTTTGAAAGATGTGCCTTTGATATATGGGAATGATTGCAAGACTTCAAAGGCCTTTTTTATGAGAGCAAAAACTCTTCTTTCAAATAGTCAGAAAATACCATTAGAGTAGGACTAGATTCAATAAGAAACAGGTAATCAAACTAGTATCCTCTGCTATTTCTATCAGGAGTACCAGTATTTGGATTCCTAAACCCATGTTTTTCCATCATATGATTTAGGAATCTTATATCATCAACGAATTTTTCGCCACAAATTGCGCAATTAGCCAATATCTACCAAATAAACAGAGATCTTTTTAGGCTTTGTTACAATATAGATCAAGCATGGTAGGAATTCAAAAGTTGCCTAAACTAGATTTTACCATAACTCCTAACGCCAATGGGTATGTAGTAAGTTGTAATGAGATGCCATATCTCTTTACCGACATAGATTCAGTTGGAGACATTGAACAGACCATAAAGACATTGATATCTGATTATGTGGAAAGTTTTCCAGACGATGCCCAAAAGAGAGGTATTGACAGGAATACCGCAATACAGACAATGTGGAAAGGTTCTCCTAATTCTGTTGCTTTAGAATAAAAAGGCGCCAGCACTACTGCTTCCCAAGGGCTCTCGCACCTTAGTAGCACAGTAGCGACATTGGGTTTGACTTCCGGGTTCGGAATGGGACCGGGTCGGACCCCAACGCTATGGCCGGCTTGATTAGTTTCACCAATAATGTCCTGTATTAATCTTGCTTGATAGAGATATAAATTAAGAATGCCGGCTGTTAGCCATGACTCATCGAGTGGCAGTTCTTGATAAGGATGCTTGCCAACCAAAAAAGTGTGGGCTTGAATGCATCAAATATTGTCCGGTAAACAAATCAGGGGCAGACTGCATAATACTAAATCAAGAGAATGGAAAGGCTCAGATCGATGAAAATATCTGCAACGGGTGTGGAATTTGCGTAAAGGTTTGCCCCTTTGATGCAATAACAATTGTCAATCTCGCAGAGGAATTAAAAACTGATAAGATTCACCAATATGGAATAAACTCGTTTAGATTGTATCGACTTCCTACTCTGAAGAAAGGTCATGTAATGGGCCTGCTTGGAAGAAACGGGATAGGAAAAAGCACCGTAGTAGGCATTTTATCCGGAAATCTTAAACCAAATCTTGGTAGTTATTCTTCGCCTCCAGAATGGAGTGACATTTTGAAACATTTTCATGGTACAGAATTAAAGTTACATTTCGAAAAGATTTCAAATAATGATTTGAAAGCTTCCATAAAACCGCAACAGGTTTACAATCTTACAAAGGTCTTTGATGGAACTGCAAAAGAGTTGCTTGAAAAATATGATGAAAGAAATAAGATTCCTGAATTGGTGCAAGAACTAGGTTTACAAAATGCACTTGATACTAGACTTTCAGATTTAAGTGGTGGAGAGCTACAAAGAATTGCAGTAGCGGTAGCAGCTTCAAGAGAATCTGACTTTTACTTTTTTGATGAACCTTCTTCGTATAATGATGTTTTTCAAAGAATGGGTGTTGCACGTGTTATCCAGGATCTTGCAAAGATTGGAAAAAGCGTTATGGTAGTTGAGCATGACCTTACCTTGCTTGATTATCTAAGTGATTTTATTGAAATTATCTATGGAGAACCTGCGGCATATGGAATAGTTGCAAATATTCTTTCGACAAAGGTTGGAATAAACGTGTTCTTGGATGGTTATTTGCCCAATGAGAATGTAAGATTTAGAGATGTTGCATTCAGATTCGATGCTTCTACATCAACAGACGAATTTGTCATGACTGAAAATATTATCGAGTATCCTACTTTAGAAAAGAAATTTACTAATTTTTCTGTAACAATTGATGCAGGTAGAGTACGAAAGAGCGAAGTGTTGGGAATAGTTGGTGCCAACGCATTAGGAAAAACAACCATGATGAAGATGATAGCTGGTGTTGAAAAGCCAGATTCCGGAATTGTTGATACTAAACTCAAGATAGCATACAAACCACAGTATCTTTCAAATGATTATGATGTAGATGTCGTTTCTTTGTTAGAAAAGGCAAACAATGGTGGAATAGATGGAACCACAGAAGAAGAATTGATTTTACACCCTATGAAAATAAAAAAACTCTACAACAAATCGGTTAAAAATTTGTCAGGAGGCGAACTACAAAAAGTAGCAATTGCCACATGTTTATTACAGAAGGTTGATCTATATGCACTTGACGAACCTTCTGCGTTTCTTGATGTAGAAGACAGGATTGCGATAGCAAAATTAATTCAAAGGTTTGTTCGTTCTTATGGCAAGTCAGCAATAATAATTGATCATGACATACAGCTGATGGATTTGATTTCAGATTCCCTTGTAATCTTTCATGGCACTCCAGGTAGAGAGGGGCATGGTACTTCACCAATGTCAAAATCTGATGGAATGAATCAATTTTTGAGGTCACTTGATATTACTTATCGAAGAGATGAAACAAGCATGAGACCACGAGTAAACAAATCAGAAAGCAGATTAGCCAGAGAACAAAAACAATCAGGACATTTCTATTACAGAAATTGACAAAAATGCTAAAACAAGCAATGGCAAGCATACTAACATCAGAAGAAACTGAAGAGATATACGGTGCCTTTGATCAAATAGGAAGTAGAATAATACTAAGAATCCCAGATTCCCTACTTCCTAAAAGAAAACTAATAGGAGAAGTTCTCTTGGAAAAAGTAAAAACTGCCAAATCAATCTTTTATCAATCATCTCCAGTAGAGGGAGATCATCGCATTCGTCAACTAGAATTGCTTGCTGGTGAAGATGATACAGAAACAGAATACAAGGAGCACGGATGTAGATTCAGAGTAGATGTAGAAAAGACATTCTTTTCACCTAGACTTGCAACCGAGCGTCTTAGAATAGCTGATCTAGTAAATGACGGTGAAATAATTATCAATATGTTTGGAGGTGTAGGAATGTTCTCTATTGTAGCTGCAAAAAAGAAAAAATGTCATGTGTATAATATAGACATAAATCCACATGCGGCAAAACTTTGTTCGGAAAATATAACTCTTAACAAGTTAAAAGGTACGGTTGAGTCAATAGAAGGAGATGCTACAGATATCATAGAAAAAAGATTAATTGGAATAGGAGACAGAGTGTTAATGTTACTTCCTGAGAGATCAGACGAATTCATCAGTACTGCTATAAAGGCATTAAAACAAAAAGGAATACTGCATTACTATTGTCACATACATTCAGATAAAAAGAATCAAGTTTCAGTAGTAACTACTAATCATTTTATGTCAGTTGTAAAAGTCAAGTCAGAAATACTTTGTTCAAAAATTGTCAGGCCCATAGGACCTAGATTTTACCAAGCTGTTGTGGATGCAACAATATTCAAATGATTATTTTTTATCGTCAGTGATAAAAGAAGAAGGTGACGGTCTGGATGTTGCTAGGTTATAGCCTATCCAAGATATTACTCCCAAAATTCCTCCCACAGCCATAAGTACTGAAAGCTGGAGCACTATAGGACTCCACTCCGAAAGCATCAACAAGTATGCGTATACGAAGAATCCCCCTATCGATAAAACAAAGATCGTTATTCCCATAGTACGTCTTTTTGTCATATAACGCTACACATTTTTGCAGACATTTATTTTAATCTAGTATGAGAATTCGATTGCCATGAGATAAGCGTCTTCGCCATCTCTGTAGTATGCCTTTAGTCTCTGTTTTATCGTAAAACCAAGTTTTTCATATAGTCTTATGGCCTCATTATTGCTACATCTTACCTCAAGATACAATTCGTCTGACTTCTTTAACTTTACACCTGCCATAGATTCTTCAACTAGTACCCTACCGATTCCTTTTTGTCTATAGTCCGGCAAAACTGCAATAGAAACAACATGACCTTTTTTTACGAACCCTAATTTTTTGAAATTTGAAAAGCCGTATTCAATTTTACACATTATATACCCGACTAATTTTTTTTCAACCTCTGCCACAAGAAATGCTTCAGGCAACTCAGCGAGCAAACTCTCATAGAAATAATCAGAATAGTGCTCTGGTAAGGTTTTCAGATTAATCTCCATTACAGGAATTATGTCAGAAAGATCACATCTTCTAATTATACAGTTACCTATTTCTCTAAGAGCCACTTGCATTCCGAGAATACTTGAATTATTAATTATTTAACTTTAAGCGAAATAAAGAGATTAATGTAAATGGACTACAGAAATATTGCTTGAGCGCACCAACTACAGATGAGGTCATATCCATTGTCTCCACTTTCTTCACTATAAAAAGGATAACCCAAACGTCGAGATCTCTTGAAATTGAGATAAGCGAAGTAGTAGATGTAACAGAAAAATTTCTAGGCTTTGCGCAGAAAATTGAACAGAGAAATCTTATTGCAAGATTAGAGAAAAGTTTTGGAGGCATGTTTATCATAATATCAAGATTTCAACCACCTACCGCTAGGAAGGCATGGATTCCCCGCATACTGTTTGCTGGAACCATCACAACTGTTATGATAGATGGTTACTATCGTGCAGTAGCTACAAATTCAATTGCAAAGGTTGGAGATCCCCTTGGCATAGCAATTCTATATACAATATCTTTGATTGGAATTCTTGGCATCCATGAATTAGGCCACATTATTGCATCAAAAAAACACAAACTCAGAATAAGCTGGCCTTACTTTATACCAGGAATTCCAATAGTTGGGTTCATCCCTACATTTGGTGCACTCATCATGTCACGTGGTCTCATTGTAAATAGAAATATGCTTTTTGATGTTGGAATATCAGGACCTATAGCAGGTCTTATCGTTGCCATGCTTGTATCAACCTATGGTGCGTATCTGTCTCCGTTGATACCAAGTTCAACAGCTCAAGAACTCTCTGCAAACCATGGACTAGTCGATATACACTCAAGCATTCTCATGGATGCAACAATTTCTTTGGCAGGCAAACATGTACCAGGAAAAGAGATTGTAATGTCACCAGTTTTGCTAGCAGCGTGGTTTGGATTTCTCATTACTTTTTTGAATCTACTTCCAGCATGGCAGCTTGATGGTGGTCACATAGCACGAGCAACATTTGGAATAAAATGGCACAGAATTCTCACTTATGCAAGTATAGGAATACTTACTGCTACTGGATATTTCATTATGGCACTTTTTGTATTGATGTTTAGCATGAGAAGCCCAGATGCAAGACCTCTTGATGACATATCACCACTTTCTTCAAAAAGAAAAAAGATGTTTGTGCTTATTATGATTCTAGCTTTCCTCTGCGCCCCTCTTCCGTTTTCCATATTTACCTAAGTAAAACGCGCGAGCCATCAGACACTATAACGGCTTTTTGCCTATCACCATATGATTTGAGCACATATTCCATGGATTCTTTGGTTCCGCCAAATGGAATTAGTGCGAGCTTGTCTTTTGTATAATGATGCGGTAGTACAGAAACGATTCCGATTTGAAATTGTTTTTGAATCTCAGTTAAATAAAGAAGATTCTCCATTCCTGCGACATATTTAGCAGGACTCTTTAATCGGTCCAAGCTCATTCTGCCTTCGGCATATTGAAGAATGGCTTCTGATCCTAAACCATTCTTACATTCAGCCAACAGTATTGCAAGACCTTCTTCTTTTACAGCATTTGCACAATTCCACAAGGCAGAAAGTGATCTGCTAAATGTGTCATTACTGGTTTCTTTGCCTGTGCTGATGAATAATACCCTGTGTTTTCCTATCTCGTTTATTGCTGTCAAAGACAAAGATTTTGAAAATGCCATTGTGGAAGATGGATGTCCTGTAGACACATCAACTACTCCAGATGAATTTGCAATAACTTCTAATGCCGATATCTCAAATCCGTCTGTAAATTTTTTTGCCACCTCGATGGTTGACACATCTTCTCCTGGATGTGGGAGATTTCCATTTTTCTTTTCATATGCTTCTAACATCTGTTCTTTTCCAAACTTTCTCAATAACTTGGTGGATACTGTACCATATCCAAATAATCCATCAAACTCCGCCTCACCGACAAACATAAGGTTCGTATTTGTTAGTTGAGAATTATCAAATTCAGAAATCGATATGGAAGGATCAGAAAACATGTTTTTAACAAGATGAAGATTTGATTTATCCACTAGAATTCGCGGTTTGGGTAGTGATTTTTGATTACAGATTTCTAATAAAATTGAGACAGTCTTTTGAACAGCTTTTGTAGATTCTAAAATAACGAGCTCGGTTGGTTTTGTAAGATCTATAGACTGTAATTTTGAGGCAATTTCAGAATTGCTCAGATTTGCTCCTTCTGTTCCTATTTGTTTTTCAAGGTTTTCAGCCTTTATATCCAATACAACTTCTGTTGGGCCATAGCTAAGCCAGATCTCAGGCATACAATACCATGGGACAGTTAAAATAAATCTAGTTCAGTAAATTTTGCTGTGGATTTTGTCAAAGAATTTGCAATATTTTTGCACGAAAGCAGTGCCATAAAGTTTGGAAATTTCAAACTTTCTAGCGGAAAGGAAAGTGCGTATTATATTGATCTTCGAATAGTACCAAGTTTTCCACACCAATTTAGGAAAATGGTAAAGTACCTCCAGAATGCCATATCGGAGGAAATCGGTCTTGATAACTTTGATTGTATTGCGTCAGTACCTACATCTGGGCTTGTAATAGCTTCTGCGTTGGCAATAGAAACGGTGAAACCACTTGTATACATCAGACAGAAACCAAAAGACTATGGTACAAGTAGCCTAATAGAAGGAAAGATTGAGACAGGATCAAAGATATTACTTGTTGATGATGTAGGAACGACGGGACAATCCATAGCCGGTGCCATTAGGGCATTAAAGAGTGCTAAGATGATCGTGACTGATGCTTTTGTAATAGTAAATAGATTTGAAGGTGCAAGAGAGCTTTTGGCATCAGAAGGGGTAAAATTGCATGAGATTATTGATGTAATTAGGGTTTCAAGTATACTATATAATGAAAAACTGCTCGATGAACAAACTTTTGAACGAATTAAAAAACAAATGAATGTGCTCTGAAGCCAAAAGGACTCAGATTCAGCTTTCGTAGATCATTAGTTCTTTTTCTTCAAGTAGTGCATGTAAATTATGTACCGCTCTGTATACATCAGATTCTTTTTTTGCTCCAGTACACACCAGTTTTCCCGACGCAAATAGCAAGATAACAGTTTTAGGATCAAGCATCCTATGTATCAAACCAGGAAACTGTTCTGGTTCATACATGCTCCTAGACAGGCTTCTTGCTGCCTGTTCTAGATGTATCTTGCCTCCAATACTAACAGAGGCCACTATATTCTGGATAACTATGACTGCATCCTTTTTGATTTTAATTCCCCCCTTCCTTAATTTTTGTACTACACTTCTCACTGCTTTGATTGCCTGTTCTTCAGATTTTGCACCAGTACAAACCATTTTGCCTGAGCTAAAGATCAGTGTAGCAGTCTTTGGAGACTTTAATCTAAACACTAAACCTGGAAATTGATCAGGATGATATTCAACATCAGGAAAAGTTTGCGTGATAACATTAAGATCAATGCGTTGATCAACAGAAGCAGATGCCACAACATTTTCAATACTGACAATTGGTTTTGTTTGGGGCATTCTGGACTTTATATATGGGCTTTATATATACTCTGTACCATTTTGTGTTGGTGCTCTCTGTCAAATTTATCAGATCCTTGGTAGATTTTCGGCAGCTCAGACAAATGCCTTTACATCATCATTTCAGCCATAACTCTGATTCCTCATTGCGGCCAAATCAAAATAGTTAACTGATTATTTTAAAATTGTTTTTATTGAATAAATTACAAATGTTAAAGGTAATCTGGATATGAATAAGGATTTTTCAATAATACAAATGAGAATTAATTTAGTGGGCCCAAAGGGCTTCGATCCCTTGGCTCACCGGTTATGAGCCGGTTACTCTACCAAGCTGAGTTATGGGCCCAACGACAGAACAATTTGATATGCAGTATAAAATGGTATAGAGCCTAACAGTATGCCTCATAGCAACTATCTAGCAAGAGATTTTGAGCTGCCAGAGACTTGCTAGCAACTTGAACTAGATCATCTTCTGACATGCGAGAATGCTCAAGAATTCGTCTCCAGAGTGCGGCGTGTCTAATATCAGCCTCGGTGTGAATTCTGAAATATTCGATTGCGTCATCGTCTGTTATGCCATAGAATTTTCTCAGACCATCAATCTTTGAGAGACTAATCTTTGGAATTTCCTGTTCTAGTGCATACATGGCTGCTGTACCTTTTTCAAAAGAGGTCATCAGCGTTGAAAGATCAGATATCGCTTGTTTAGTCTTATCAAGACCCATGTAGCCTTTCATCTCTTCACGTGATATGCCTAAGGAACCTGCAAATTTTATCCAAGGTTCGATGTGTTCATATTCCTCCTTTTGATTTACCGATATTTTTTCTTGCAGGTCAGTCGGGCTATTTTCCATTATTGCTCCAACAAAGGAAGGAACTGATTTTACTAACTGAAAGTATTCTTTAGAATAACCATTAAGGGATTCAAGAGATAGTTTTCCCTCATTCCACATTACGTAGAATTTATGTTTAAGCAAACTCTGTTCTTCAACAATTTTATCAATTCTTTCAATGAGAGAATTCATGCGATTTATCAAATTCGGCACTAAAAAAATCTTTTGAATGTCTTCAAAAGGATTT